>DASXUT010000140.1 GCA_036504675.1 Bacillota bacterium
ACAGACGCTTACAAAGGCCCGGGGGGGGCGCCGGGAAAGGCGGGGACGCCGGGAAAGGGGCCGGGAAAGGGGTCGGGAAAGGGGCCGGGAAAGGGGTCGGGAAAGGGTTGCCCTTGACTCCTCGCGAATAATGGGGCATGACCACCCTCGAGGGGACCGTCGAGAAAGTCCAGTACTTCAACGAAGAGAACCTATACACCGTGGCTCGCCTGGCGGTGCCGGGCGGTCCCACGGCGACGTTCGTCGGCAACTTCGCTCCCCTCAGCGTCGGTGAGCGGGTGCGCCTGTCCGGCCAGTGGATAAACCATCCCGACTACGGGCGCCAGCTCCAAGTGGAGACGTACGAAGTCCTGCCGCCGACGACCCTCAAAGGCCTCGAGCGGTATCTGGGGTCGGGGCTGATCAAGGGCATCGGGCCGGCCACCGCCCGCCGCTTGGTCGAGGCGTTCGGCCAGGACACCCTGAGGGTCATCGAGGAGGAGCCGGCGCGGCTGCGCCAGGTCGAGGGAATCGGACCGATCAAGGCCGACCGCATCGCCACTTCCCTGGCCGAACAGCATGACCTCAAGGAGGTCATGATCTTCCTCCAGGGGTACGAGGTGAGCCCGGGCTTCGCCCATCGCCTCTACCGGCAGTACGGTCGGCGGACCATCGAGGTCATCAAGGCCAACCCCTACAGGCTGGCCGACGAGGTCTTCGGGGTCGGCTTCAAGACCGCCGACCGCCTGGCCTTGAAGTTCGGGACGGCCCCCGACGATCCACATCGGCTGTCCTCGGGCATCCGATACGCCCTCAACGAGGCCGCCGGAGAGGGCCATGTCTTCTTGCCTCTGGACATCCTCCGTCAAAAGGCCGGGGAGCTCCTCGCGGTGTCCCCGACCCAGTTCGAAATGGCCCTTTCCGGACTGATCTCCGGCGAGGATGTGACCCTCGACGGACCGGCCGTCTACCTCACCGCCCTTTACAAGGCCGAAGTGAGCTTGGCAAATCGTCTAAGATCCATCGACAGTGCAGCAGGAATTCCGCTCGGGCCAGAGAATACTGTCGCCTCAATACTGGATGCCGAGGTCAAGAGCGGTCCGACGCGGCCGGACCTCGGCGATGACCAGAGACAGGCGGTCCTCATGGCTTTGCGGTCCGGCCTGTCGATAATCACAGGTGGGCCGGGGACCGGCAAGACCACGGTCATCAACACCCTCATCGGTCTGCTCGAGGCCTTCGGACAACGAGTCCTCTTGTGCGCCCCGACCGGCCGGGCGGCCAAGCGGATGACGGAAGCCACCGGCCGGGAAGCCTTCACCGTGCACCGGGCCCTCGAGTACCGCTTTGTGCCTGGGCGGGGGCTGAGCTTCGCCCGCGATGAAGACAACCCGTTGGAAGCCGACGCGGTGGTCGTCGATGAGGCTTCCATGCTCGACCTGACCCTCAGCGACCGGTTGGCCCGGGCGGTCCGCCCGGGCGGGCGGTTGGTGATGGTGGGTGACATCGACCAGCTGCCGGCGGTCGGTCCCGGCAACGTCTTGCGGGACATGATCGCTTCCGGCGCCGTGGCGACGACTCGCCTGACCCATATCTACCGGCAGGGCGGTCAAAGCCTGATCGTCCAGAACGCCCACCGGATCAACCACGGCGAGATGCCGGAGTTGAACCGGCGCGATGGCGACTTCTTCTTCATCGAGGAAGACGACCCGGAGCGGATCCGTCAGGAGATCGTTCAGCTCGTCACCAGACGGCTGGCCGACTTCCGCGGCCTGGACCCGCTCCGCGACATTCAGGTCCTCAGCCCCATGCACCGGACGCCCATCGGGGTCGAAGTCCTCAACGGCGACCTGCAGGAAAGGCTCAACGCCCCCGGATCGGGCGGCGCCGAACCCGGCGGTGCGGCCACCGGCGGTCGTCTGCGCCCCGGGGATAAGGTCATGCAGATCAAGAATAACTACCAGAAAGGCGTCTTCAACGGGGACATCGGCTGGGTGACGGCCATCGATCCAGAGGAAGGCGAGACCACTGTAACCTATCTGGATTCAACCCAGGAACGGCCGGTAGTCTATGACCGCAGCGAGCTTGACGAACTCACCCTGGCCTACGCCATCTCGGTGCACAAGAGCCAGGGGTCCGAATACCGGGCCGTCGTAATGCCCGTCTCCACGCAGCACTACGTAATGTTGCAGCGAAACCTGCTCTACACGGCGATCACCCGAGCCAAGGAGTTGGTCGTGCTGGTCGGCACGAGGAAGGCCCTGTCCGTGGCCATCCGCAACGACCAGATCCAAAGGCGCTTCACCAGACTGAACGAACGACTGGCCCCCCCGCCGGCGGCCCCGCCGGCCTCCCCGGCGGCCGCGGAGACCGGAGACGGGGAAGACCGGTGATCTACCTGGATGGGTCGCCGGCCGGCATCCTCGCCAAACGCCGATTCCTGGCGGCCCTGGCCGACCTGGTCTACCCGGCTGGGCGGACCTGCCTCTGGTGCGGCCGGCCGGCGGCCGCCCCCGGCCTACCGTTCTGCCGGGATTGCCTCGCCGGACTCGTCGGGGGAGGTCCGATCGAGGTCCGCGGCGTGGCTGCCGGTCGAGCCGTGGGCGCCGGCCTCTACGATGGAGCCTTGAAAGAGGCGATCCACCGCCTGAAGTTCTCCGGGTGGACTTTCCTGGCACCGGCCCTGGCGGCGCTCCTGACCGAGGCGGTAGGCTCGACGGACCTCTGGACCGCCGACGTGGTCGTCCCCGTGCCGCTGCACCCCAAGCGGTTCATCGAACGGGGTTTCAACCAGTCGGCCCTCCTCGCCGGCGGAGTCGCCGGGGCTCTCTCAACGAGACTTGATACCGAAGGGCTACGCCGCCTGAGGCCCACGGAAAGTCAGGTCGGATTACGACCGGTGGAGAGAAGCCGTAACGTTCGGGGTGCCTTCCGGACTTCCCGGCCGGGAACCTTCCTCGGTCGGCGGGTGCTTCTTATCGACGACGTTTTGACTACGGGCTCGACGGCCGGCGACTGCGCCCGCGCTCTCAGCGACGACGGAGCCGCCAGCGTGGACCTGGCGGTGCTGGCCGTGGCCCCAAGGAGATGAACAGAGATGGGTGAATCGAAGACAAGCCTGGGAAACCAGTTCAAAGGCCGATTCAAGGTCCTGGTCACTCGGAAGATCCCGGACGCCGGCTTGCGCCTGATGGATTCCGACTGCGGCTATCAGATCCTGTCCGGTGACCCGGTCCCGACCCACGCGGAAGTTGTTCGCGGTGCGGCTGGAGTTGACGGGATCGTCTCCCTTCTGACCGAGCCGATCGACGCCGAGGTCATGGATGCGGCTCCGGGGTTGAAGGTCATTGCCAACATGGCGGTGGGTTACGACAACATTGATGTGCCTGAGGCCAAGAAGCGGGGAATCCTGGTGACCAACACCCCGGAAGTCCTCACCGAGACAACGGCCGACTTCGCCTGGGCCCTGATGATGGCGGCGGCCCGCCGAGTCATCGAGGGTGACGCCGAAGTCCGAGCGGGGCGGTGGCGTACCTGGGAGCCGGAAGGACTGCTTGGGGTCGATCTACACGGGGCCACTCTCGGGCTTATCGGATACGGCCGGATCGGCCAATCCGTGGCCAGGCGAGGCCAAGGTTTCGGCATGAAGGTGATCTTCCATGATCCCGAACGCCCTGGTTCCCTCCCGATCGACGGCGTCCTCAGCGAGGCCGACTTCATCAGTCTCCATGTCCCCCTGACCCCCCAGACCCGCAACCTCATCGGCCGCGACCAACTCAGAAGGTGCAAACGGACGGCCGTCCTGGTCAATACGTCCCGTGGGGGAGTCCTCGACCAAGAGGCCCTGGCCGAGGAACTGGCCGCCGGGACCATCTTTTCGGCCGGCCTCGACGTCTTCGAAAAGGAGCCGCTGCCGCCGAGTCACCCCCTGTGTCGACTGACCAACGTCGTCTTGGCTCCCCACATCGCCAGCGCCAGCCGGGCGACTCGTGACCGGATGGCGATGATGGCCGCCGGGAACCTTGTCGCCGGGCTCCGTGGTGAGACCCCCCCTAACCTTGTCCCAGAGCTACGGTCCTGACTCGACACGAACCCCCGCCGGAGGGCGGCGGTCGCCGACAAGAGCCGACAGTCCACAGACTATCCCCATTGCGGGATGCCATAATGGCGCCTTATCAACAGGGTTATGCACACTGTCCACAGCCCCGGCAATCCACAAGGCCGGATTGTCCACAGGTCGACGAGCGGCGTTCGCCAAACCTTCGACAACGACGGCCGAGCCCTTCCCGCGACGGGCCCGTCGAGGGAGGGGTTGAGGCCGCCGCTGAGGGAACGCGGGCGGCCACTCGGCCCAACACGCCCATGAAAAGCCCCGCTAGACGTGACCGAAAAGGCCCAAATCCGCGTCTGGTTTGACTTTTGAGGGGGCGCGTGCTATATTATCTCTGTGGCTCGACAGGCTGGGTCACAGCGATAATGGATTGGAGGAATGTTCAGGAATGCTCGGCAAGGTCAAGTGGTTCAACGCGGAAAAGGGGTACGGGTTCATCGAGCGCGAGGATGGCGGCGGGGACGTTTTCGTCCACTTCTCGGCCATCCAGATGGAAGGCTTCAAGACCCTCACTGAGGGCGAGCGGGTCGAGTTCGACATCGTCGAGGGTGCCCGCGGTCCGCAGGCGGCCAACGTCGTCAAGGCCCAGTAGGAGGCTCCACAACCGATCGACCACCAAGCTCCGGACAACCCGTCCGGAGCTTTTGATTTCCCGTGGGCCGGCCCTCGGGCTAACGCCGAAGGGTCAAAAGGCCGATATCCCATGGTGTCAAGGTCTTCCCGACAGGGGCTCCGACGCAGCAGCGGAAGGATTTTCCGGGACCCGGGGGAATAATAAGGATCGAGAGAGTCTCGAGAGGGGGATGTCCGAGCGGATGCAGATTGCCCTCAGGGGAAAGAACGTCCAGATTACCCAAGCCCTGCGGGAGTACGTCGACAAGAAGGTCGGGAAAATCGAGAGATACTTCGACGACGTGCCCGCCGCCCAGGTGACCTTAGGGGTTGAAAAGGACCGCCGCATTGTCGAAGTGACCATCCCCGTCAACGGCATCCTGCTGCGTGGAGAGGAAGCCACCGGCGACATGTACTCCTCCATCGACATGGTCATGGATAAGCTCGAGAAGCAGGTGGAGAAGTACCGGACCCAGATCTACCGCAAGTTCCGCCGGGAGGGCTTGAAGCTTCCCAGCGCCGAGAGACCGGTGGAGGTGGAGGACAGCGAGGGGCAGTTCAGAGTAGTCAAGACCAAGCGCTTCGCGATGAAACCGATGCCGGTCGAGGAAGCGATCATGCAGATGAATCTGGTTGGCCACGACTTCTTCGTCTTCGCCAACGCCGACACGGAGAAGGTCAACGTGGTCTACCGTCGGCGGGACGGGGACTACGGGCTGATCGAGCCGGAGTCCTGAGGTTCGGGCGAAGAGCGTCCCGAGCAGATTGATGAACGACCATCGAAGCCGGCGGGGGCATCCCGCCGGCTTCCTCGTCTCCGGGGCTCGTCTATCCCCCCGAGACCGCTTGATGGTATAGTAGAGGTGCACCAGCGCGACGACGGCGACCGGCCGGGGCAATTCCCTGCCCGGTCGTAGGAGGGACGGCCCGGATTGGCTGAGAACAGAGTGAGCGCCATCATCCTCGAGGGCGGGGCGTCGAAGACCACCATCGAAGAGGATATGACCGCGGTGAGGAAGGCGGTCGTCCTCGACAATATCGAGAAGATGCGGGAGACACCCGGGATCGATCAGGTCATCTTGGGGACCAACTACGCGGACCTGGCGGCTCAGGCCGAAACCCTCGGGGCGGTGGTCGACTTCAGCCTCGAGCCCTTCCATTTCGGCCGGCGCGTTTTGCGAATCGTCGGCGAGCGGGGCCTGACCAGCGTCCTCTACATGGGCGGGGCCGCGGCGCCGCTGATTCGCCGGGAGGACCTCGCCTGGATGGCCAAGCACCTCCGGGAAGAGGAGGGCATCGCCATCCTCAACAATCCCCAGTCCCCCGACATGGTCGGTTTCACCCCGGCCTCGGCCATCACCCTCATCCCGCCGCCACAGAGTGACAACGAGCTTGGCTATGCCCTGACCGACCTCGCCGGTTTGCGGCGGGTGATGGTGCCCAACTCACCCTGGGTGAGTTTCGACCTCGATACCCCGACCGACTTGGCCATCCTTTCGCTTCAGAGGACGGCCGGCCGGCGGACCACCAGGGCTCTCAGCGAGCTGAGCTTCCGCCCCGACTTGGAAAGGCTGGCCAAGGCCCTGGGCCGGGTGGAGTCGATGTTCTCGGTCATCGGCTCGGAGATTGCCTTGATTGGCCGGGTCGGCCCCCCGATCTGGGCCTTCCTCAACATGAACGTGAAAGTGCGCTTCCGCGTCTTCTCCGAAGAGCGGGGGATGAAGGCCCTCGGCCGCCAGGACCGCGGGGAAGTCGTCTCCCTCGTCGGGCACTTCATCGACCGGGAGGGTCCGGAGCCCTTCTTCGCCTACCTCGGGACTATTTGCCAGGCAGCCCTGTTCGACAGCCGGGTCCTCTTCGCCCACTGGAAGAAGCAAGTCTCCGATTGGGATCGTTTTCAGTCCGACCTGGGCCGCTTCGACCTGATCCAGGACCCCGAGGTGAGGGAGTTCGCCCGCGCCGCCCAGGCCGCCGCAATCCCGATCATCCTGGGCGGACACGCCCTGGTTTCGGGCGGACTCTGGCTCCTAGCCGAGGACTCCCTGGCCGTCCAGGGACTTGAGGCCAATCGGCTGATGCAGTTCTAGCAGGGGTTTGCAGGCCGCGGTCCCAGTTACCATAACTAAGGCCGGCCAATGAAGGCAGGCAACATTTCACCCAAAAGAAGGAAAACCCTGGGTTGAGTCGAAATGATGTAGAAAGCTAAGCACCAGGAAACGGATTTCCTGACTTCGAGGAGCCCACTAAATGAGCAGGGAAGACCTGAACGGCAGCCAGCGTGACCGGATCAAGGAGTACGAGCGGCTGATCGGCCAGATCCGGGACGTCATTTCGGCCCGGGTCATCACCGATGCTCAGGGCAGCATCGAGGAGATTCACGTGTTGGCCGGCTCCAGCAGGAGCCCCAAGCAGATCGTCCGCGATGTCGAATCCGCTTTCATGACCCAGTTCGGGCTCAACGTCGACCACAAGAAGATCAGCATTGCCCAGGTCCAAGACCAGGGAGAGATCCCCCTTGAGCAGACCAGGGTCAAGCTTGGTTCAGTCAGTTTCAGCACCACCGGGCCCCGCGCCGACTGTCATGTTCAGCTCGAGGTGTCGGGGGACGGCTATGAGGGCAGCGCCAGCGGGGCCAATTCGGCCACCGGCCGCCTCAGACTCGTCGCCGTGGCTACGGTGGCTGCGGTCGAGCAGTACTTCAAGTCCTCGCCGATGTTTTCCGTCGATGAGGTGACCCCGCTCCACCTGGGCAACCGCGTGGCCGTGAACGTCGTCCTGACTCTCCTGACGGCCGCCGGTGAAGAGAGCTTCGTCGGTTCCTCACTGGTCAAAGAGGACGAGCGAGAGGCTGTTGCCAGAGCCACCTTGGACGCCATCAACCGCAAGATTGCGGTCCTCGTGAAGAAGTCCTGAGGCCCCATTTAGGAGGCGGTGTCCTAACCGTGTTTCACCCCGACGGGCGCAGGGATGGATCCGTGACGCCCGCGGCCAAAAGTTAAGAGTGGACCGACGGCTTGAGAGCTGTCCACACCTCGAGCGGAGCGGTTGCCTATCCTCATAGCGAACGGGATAGAGTTGACCGTGACGGGAGGTCCAAACGACCTAATGGGCAAGATATTCCGCGTCGTAGTAGTCCTGCTGGCTCTGTTGTTGGCTGGCGGCGCCGTTTATCAGTGGGGTTGAAAGCCTAGGTTTTTGGGTCGTCGGTCCGTTTTTCTTTTTTTCCAGTGTCAAGGAGGACGCCATTATGGCCCGCCAGAAGAACGAAATCGTCGTCAACATCTACGTGGCCCTGGTCATCGTGGCTGGCGGGCTTATGTTGCTCCGGTTCAACCCGTGGCCGGTCAGCCATGCCTGGCTCAACGGGTTGTTTTTCATGCTCCTGGCCCTGGGGACGGAAGCCATGCCGATCAGCCTCCCGCGGGGGGGCGGCACGGTCTCGGTCGCCTTTGGCGTCCTTTACGCGGCCATCTTGACCTTCGGCCCGTCCTTTGCCCCCTGGGTGGCCGCCCTCGGGACGATCCGCCGCCGGGAGTTGACCGGGGACGTC
The DNA here is from genome assembly GCA_036504675.1 of Bacillota bacterium. Lineage (NCBI taxonomy): Bacteria > Bacillati > Bacillota > Bacillota bacterium. Next base: position 8,253 of record DASXUT010000140.1, read on the forward strand.
CCCTGGCACAAGCTCCTCTTCAACCGGGCCCAGCTGGCTCTGGCCGCCGGCGCCGCGGCCGTAGTCTACGTCCAGCTCGGCGGCGCTCCCCCGGGGATGCCTTTCGACGGCCGTCATCTCGTGGCCTTGGCTTGTTCGGCCCTGACTTTCTTTGTCATCAACATGAGCACGGTGGCCGTGGCCATCTCCCTCTCGCAGGGGGTCCCCTTCTGGAACAACTGGCTCCTCAACTTCCGCTGGGCCGCCCCTCACGACCTGGCCCTGATGCCTCTGGGCGGGCTCATTGCGGTGGTCTTCAACAGCGTCGGATACCTCGGGGTCCTGCTCTTCTTCCTGCCGCTCCTGATCGCCCGTTACTCCCTGCAGCGCTACAACGACCTCCGGACGGTCTACCTCAGCACCATCAGTGCCCTGGTCCGGGCCCTTGAGCAGAAAGACCCGTACACTCAGGGCCACTCC
>DASXUT010000141.1 GCA_036504675.1 Bacillota bacterium
GACCATCAACCTCAAGCGGGCCGGCACCATCGCCGCTCCGCTGCAGGTCAACCTGGAGGTCAAGAACGACTCCGACAAGGCGGTCTCCGCCGTCCAGGCTTTCGTCGAGCAGTACAACTCGCTGATCGATTTCCTGCGCGACAAGACCAGCTACGACAAGGACAAGAAGGTCGGCGGGACCCTCTTCGGGGATGCCGGGGCCTACCAACTCATGTCGTCGCTGCGCCAGTCGGTGACCTCTTCGGTGCCGGGCCTACCGGCGACGATGAACAACCTGGCCCAGGTCGGTATAACCACGGGTGCCTATGGCAGCGTCGACGGGAAACTCGGCAAACTGACCTTCGACTCCCAGAAGCTTCGCGACAAGCTCGACACCGATCGCGATTCGGTGGCCAAACTCTTCGGCGCCCAGCGGGTCAACGTCGCCGCCAACATCACCAACGTGACCGCCTCTACCACGGCGGCCGGCAGCTACGCGCCGGCCGACGTGACCAACGGCGACACCACCGCGGCCCGCTTCGGGACACCCGGCGGCGGTTGGATGGGCGGTACGGCCTTGAATGGGCTAACCACCGAGTACCTCACCATCAACCTTCCCACCAGCCAGACCATCGACGAGGTGCGGGTCTTCACCCTTGACTCGACGGCCTACCCGGCCGCGACATACGGAATCAAGGATTACCGGGTCCAGTATTGGGATAGCGGGACCTCCGCCTGGAAGGATGCGGCTACGGTCAGTGGCAATACGCTCGGGGTCGTCGCCTCCACCTTCGAACCCGTTAGCACGACGGCCATCCGCCTGGCCATCACCGGCACCAACGCCGCCGACAAGTTCGCCCGGGTCCTGGAGGTCGAAGCCTACCAAAAGAACCTCGGGGCCGCCGTCCGAAGCTACGACCTGGCCTACGGCTACACCAAGAGCGGCGGGATCATCCCCGGCCGTCAGGATGGTGTGAACAGCCAGGTCAAGCGGATCGACAAGCAGCTCGAGCGGCTCGAGGTGCGGCTCAAGAAGCGCGAGGAGACCCTGCGGAACCAATTCACCAGCCTGGAGAAGGCTCTCTCGAAGATGCAGTCCGAAAGCTCGTACATGGCCAGCCAGTTGAAACAGCTTGGCTAGGCTCCCGACCCATCGTCGTCCGGGGTAGAGCCGGACCATCTCCTGTCAGACAAGTGGGGTGCAGTCGCCGTGTACTTAAGCCCTTCCGAGCAATACCGCAGTACCCAGATAGAGACGGCCAGTCCGGAGAGACTCCTGATCCTTCTCTACGACGGGGCCATCAGGTCGCTCAATCACGCCAGGGTCGCCATCGATGAGCGCAACCGCCAGAAGGCCAACCGCTCTTTCCAGAAGGCTCAGGCGATCATCACCGAGCTTCAGGGCGTCCTGGACATGAGTGTGGGAGAGATCGCCAAGAACCTCTACGCACTGTATGATTACTTCACCCGCCGGCTCATCGAGGCCAACATCAAGCAGGACGGGGCCATCGCCGGCGAGGTCCTGGAGCATCTCAAGGACCTCAGGAGCGCCTGGAAACAGGCCATCGTCCTGAACGCCTCGACCGGACGCCCGGTCTCGCTGGCCAACGTCAGCGGTTAGGGCGGCTCACAGAACGCACGGGGGGTGCCGATCTTCCTTGACCACCGCAGAGGCCTGGCGCGAAACCCAAGAAGAATACAACGAACTCCTGCGGATCAATCAGGCCATTCCCGGGGTGGCCGCGTCCGACGACGTCACCGGCCTGCTTGAACTGTTGGAGAGGCGCTCGGCGGTGGTCGCCCGCGTCCAGGAGCTCAGCCAGGGTCTCGGCGACCCGTCCCGCCTACCGCCGAAAGCGGCCAAGGGGCTGGCCGACGTCATCCGGCAGACCCTGGAGGCCGATGCCCGCTGCGAGGTGGCCATCCGCCTCGGCATGGAGCGCCTTCGCGAAGGTCTCAAGGATATCGAGCGCGGTCTGGAGACAGGACGGGCCTACCGTCGGGTCAACGGGGACCGGCCGCCGACCGCACGCTTCATAGACCAGGTCAGGTAGGAGGGACCGGACCTTGGCCGTGGCCAGAGGTTCTTATCCAGGAGGCCCCGTCGCGTTCACCGCCGGGGTCTCCGGTCGCAACCAGAGTGAGACCGCCCGCTTCCTGGCCGAATTCGGGCTCAGGAACCTGGACGACCTCAAGGCTTACATCCGTCGCCTGGAGACGGCCGTCAACGTGTCGGCCCTGGCCGACTCGCTGCCGGCCGCGGCCGGCGAGGGCGTGTCCATCGTCGGCTCCGGCGGGAGGATCCTCCGGGCCGACGGCGCCTTCGCCGAGAAGCGCGGCCTGCCGGCCGAGGCCCTGACCGGGAGGGACGTCCGCCAGGTCCTCGAGGAGATCGCCGCTGGTTCCCCCCGGGTCGCTCCGAAGAGGAACGGCGAGGGGGATTCCGCCGACGAGGCCACCGGCCTGGCCGCCATCCACGGCCACTCGAAGGAGATCCAGAAGGCCAAGCAGCTCGCCCAGAAAGCGGCGGCGACCGACCTGACCGTCCTGATCACCGGCGAGAGCGGCACCGGCAAGGAGCTCTTCGCCAAAGCCATCCATCAGATGAGCCCGCGGTCGACCCGGCCGTATGTCGCCATCAACTGCGCGGCCATCCCGGAGAGCCTGATGGAGGCGGAGATGTTCGGGTACGCCTCGGGGGCCTTCACCGGCGCCAAGCGCGGCGGCAACCCGGGCAAGTTCGAGCAGGCCCACCGGGGAACCATCTTCCTCGACGAAGTCGGCGACCTGGCTTCGCTCCTCCAGGGTAAGCTCCTCCGGGTCCTCCAGGACGGGGAGATCGAGAAGATCGGGGCGACCACCCCGTTCAACGTCGACGTCCGGGTGATCACCGCGACGAACAAGAAACTGTCGTCGATGGCCGAGACCGGGCGGTTCCGGAGAGATCTGTATTACCGGCTGAACGTCCTCCGCATCCACCTGCCGCCCCTCCGCGAGCGGCCCGAAGACATCCCGCTCCTGGCGACGATCTTCCTTGACCGGTTCAACCGGCGTTACGCCGGCCTGGCCCCGAGGTCGATCACCTCCGAGGCATTGGACGTCTTGACCCGCTACAGCTGGCCGGGTAACGTCCGGGAACTGCAGAACACCCTGCGCAGCGTGTTCTCCCTGGAGGACGCCAGGGAGATCAAGCCCGAGCACCTCCCGCCGCACCTCCGCCAGCTCGCCCGAGTACCCCGGGGACTGGGCCAGAAGAGCCTGGAGAAGGTGGTCGAGGAGGTCGAGCGGGAGATGATCCTCGAGGCCCTCAGGGCCACCGGAAACAACCGGGCCAAGAGTGCCCGTCTCCTCGGTCTGCCCCGCTCCAGCTTCTACGAGAAACTCGACCGCTACGAGCTGGCCCGGGCGATCCCCGATGATACCGCCGGCGACTGAGGCCGCGACCAGCCGCGGGATGGCCCGGGGGCGCATTCCGAGACCGCCAATTTTCGACAAAATGGGTCTAAGAAAGAGACTGTCCGGTTACTGGACAGTCCTTTGTCTGGGCCGCAAGGGCCCATACGACAAGCAGTGCCGGGGTAGGCCACGGCGGGTGTCCGGGCCCTGGACGGCCGGGGCGGGGGGTCGCTCTCGAGACGCACAAGGCCCTGGTAAAGAGGGGTTATTTCGATGATCTCGATTGGCACGCCTCTTGCTGATCCCCAGGATTCGACGGGAAGCCGCCCCGGACCACCTGCTCGGACGGCCGGCCTCGGATTCTCGGATCCTCCCGGGGCTCCAACATCAGGAAAGGAGGGCGGCCAAGAGAACCTGGTTTCCCGCAAGCCGTGCTTGGTTGCGGGACTGATGGACCAGAGATCTGTTTCCGAAAAAGGCAAACCCGTCTAAAGGCGGGGACGCAAAACTACGGGTCTTCCGCCGGCCAAGGGGCCGGCAATGACGGCCGAGTTGCCGGAAGCTGCTCCTAGGGGCTCGCCTGGCAATTGGCCTGAGGCGGGCTTTAGTGTTCTCTCCTCTCAGCTACTCATGGGAGGTAGGCCTGGAACAGATGACTAGAGAGCGGTTTCTACGCGTCTACATTGGCACCGTGGTCGCCTGCGGGGCCGCCGCCCTTGGATACACCGCGGCGGTCGTTCCCATCAAGGATGTTGCCGGAGTGATCTTCTTCTTCATCGCCGCCGGCGCCACCGCCCTGATGCCGGTCGCCCTGGCCAAGAACAGCACGATCAACGTTGGGTTCGCCCTGACCTTCGCGGCCATCCTGCTCTTCGGGGTGCCGGGGGGGACGTGGATCGCCATGGCCGGCGCCCTGGCCGGGTCCCTCTATCCGAAGGTCTTCAAGCTGGACAAGCTCCTTTTCAACGTCGGGTCGGTGGCCCTCTCGGGCTTCCTGGCCGGCCTCGTCAACGAGCTCGCCCTCGACTACCTGGCCGGCGCCCCGTTCTACGTCGTCAGGTACGTCGCCGTCCCGCTGGTTTACTTTCTGAGCAACAGCGCCTTCGCGTCCTTCGTCATCAGCCTGGTGAGAAACGAAGCGGCCCTCCGGATCTGGTTTGACAAGTACCGTTGGCTGGCTCCGAACTACCTGCTCCTGGCCCCGTTCGGAGCGGCCTTCGCCCAGGTCTACCTAGGCACCGGGCTCCTCGGGGTGACCGTCTTCCTCCCGCCCCTGCTGATGGCGAGGTACTCCTTCCAGCTATATACGGAAAAGACGAAAGAGGTGGAGCAGAGCCTTCAGAAGGTCAAGGAGCATGCGGCGGTCATCGAGAGCAAGAACGTCGAGCTGAACCGCCGGATCGGCGAGCTCTCGGCCCTCCACAAGTCGGCCACGGCCATCGGGTCGACCCTTAACCTGCACGAGCTGCTCGACCTGATCATCGACCTGAGCGCCAAGACCATCGGCTTCTCCATCGGGTTCCTGATGCTGATTCAGGGTGACACCAACCGGGTCAGCTTCGAGATCGTCCGTGGCTTCGACGAAGGCGATGACGCCGGCTACCTGGACCGCGAGGCCTGCCTGGAGGCGGCCCTCCACACCGCCCGGACGCAGCAACTCTACACCCTCTCGCCGATCGACAAGGTGATCAGCATCAGACACTACCGGGAGAACCGCACGCCCGAAGACACCCTGGTTTTCGTGCCGCTGGTGGTCAACGGCTCGACCCTCGGGGTGATGGGCCTGACCTGCTCGCAGGAGTCCCTCAAGCAGCAGGAAGACGTCCTCTCGATCTTCGCCTCGCAGGCCGCGGCGGCCATCGCCAACGCCAAGCTGTATGAGTCGACCGAGCAGGCGGTGGTCACCGACGGGATCACCGGTTTATACAACCATCGGCATTTCCAGGAACTCCTCGACACCGAATTGGAGCGGGCCCGAACCCAGAACTACCCGGTCTCCTTGCTGCTGGTCGACACCGACTACTTTAAGGTCATCAACGACAGCTACGGGCACCCAGTCGGGGACGAGTTGCTCCGGGAGATGGCCGGGGCGATCCGGTCCTGCCTGCGGACGACCGACCTGACCTGCCGCTACGGCGGAGACGAGTTTGCGGTGATCCTCTCCGGGGCCGACGTCCATACGGCCGGGGAGATCGCCGACAAGATTCGCCGGACCATCGCCAATCGGCACTTCATCGTGGCCGATGGGATTCCGGTGAGCACCACGGTGAGCATCGGGGTATCGACCTTCCCGAAGAACGCGACCGAGAAGAAGGCCCTCATCGACCTCGCCGGTCGGGCCGCTTACCACGCCAAGGAACACGGGCGCAACCTGGTCTCGGCGATCGAGGCGGTCCAGAACCAGAACGAAGTCCCGGCCGGATTGAGCGTCACCAGGGCCCTCGACCCCGAGTCCTACCTCGGGATGATGAACACCGCCTACATCGACACCATCAGGGCCCTGTCCTACCTGGTCAACGCCAAGGACCCGTACACCTACGGCCATTCCTGCCGGGTGGAGAGTTACGTCGTCAAGATCTCGCGGGCCCTCGGGCTGCCCGAGGAGGACACCCGGAACATCCAGCGGGCCGCGCTGCTTCACGATATCGGCAAGGTCGGGATCGACGAGGGCATCCTCCGCAAGGAAGGGCCCCTGACCCGGCTCGAGTACGAGGTGATGAAGCAACACCCGCAGATCGGGGCCCAGATCCTCGAACGAGTCGACTTCCTCAAGGAGTTGGCGCCCCTCGTCTACCATCACCAAGAGATGTACGACGGGGGTGGTTACCCAAGCGGTCTGAAGGGCACCGACATCCCCCTCGGGGCGAGGATCATCGCCGTGGCCGACGCCTACGAGGCGATGACCAACAACCGTCCCTACCGCCAGCGGAGAACGCCCGCGCAGGCCCTGGAAGAGCTGAGGAAATGCTCGGGCAAGCAGTTTGACCCGGAGATCGTCGAGGCCTTCGTCAAGATCGTCGCCCCTGAATTGGTCGAAGTCGAGGGCGTGGAGGTGGCCACCGGGTGAACCTCACCTGACCGATGACACCAACATGGTGATCGCTGTCAACCCCGAACCGGGGAGAGCAAGACGGTTGACGCTTCGACCATCCTCTGGTCGGACACCATCCTCTGGAGCGAGAGGGTCATGGTCAACGGGGAATAGTCGCCGCTCCTCTACACCAAGAAGCAGCAAGAGGGCGGTTTCCGCCGAGTCTACACGTCGCGAGTGGCCCTGCTCGTTCGGGAGCAGGGCTTTTAGCTGTCTGGGGGGCCCAAGAGGGGGCGGGCGGAACGGCCGGGCGCCCGGCCGGGTCACGGTGGCGACCCACCAAAAGGGGCTAAAGCTTGGGCGGGTCTTTGCCGACAATGATAGTGGGCGCTTAGTCGGCGGCCGCGCAATCCCTCTCGGGCCCACCCGAGCGGCCCGGCCGGCCGGCCGAGCCCAATGATGACGCGACAGGCCGGCCCCCGTCCGGCGTAAGGAGGTCGTCTAAAGGCAATGCAGGCTGAACAGCAGCAGGTGGCCACGGAAGACAAATACGTCGTCTTCCAACTGGGTGGCGAGGCCTACGGGGTCGACATCAACAAGGTCCAGGACATCAACCCCATGACCAAGATCACCCAGGTACCAAGGGCTCCCGAGTTCGTTGAGGGGATCATCAACCTACGTGGGCGGGTCATCCCCGTGATCGACCTGCGCAAGCGCTTCGGGCTTCCCCCCCAGGACCACACCAGGTCGACCGTGATCGTCGTCGTCGAGGTCGAGGGGAACACCATCGGGGTCATCGTCGATGCGGTCTCCGAGGTCCTTCCGATCCCGCGGGGCGTGGTCGAACCCCCGTCGCCCTTCATCGCCGGCGTCGACTCCGACTACCTGCGCGGGGTGGCCAAGCTGGAGGATCGGCTGATCATCCTGCTCGACCTGGAGAAGGCCCTGAACAGGCAAGAGAAAAACGACCTCAAGGACAAGCGCTTCTTCCAGCCGGCCGCCGTCGAGAAGGTCGTCTGAGGCGGGATCGCCCCCGCGGCCCGACAGGTGGAACCGCCGAGCGTCCCCCGCCGTCCGGGCGCCGGCCACTCGAGCGGTCGAGCCCGGCCGGAACCGCAGAAAGACCGATAGACCAGCCCCGTAACCAGGTGGGTAGACACGGGAGATGAACTAGTCCTATGGCCCAGAGCCTCGACATCACCCCGGAAGATCTGAAGGTCTTCCTCGAAGAAGCCGAAGAGCAGCTCCAGCTGCTCGAAGGGGACATCGTCAAGCTCGAGAAGAGCGAGGACGCTGAGCTACTGCAGGAGATCTTCCGGGCGGCGCACACCCTCAAGGGATCCTCGGCGACGCTGGGCCATCAACCGATGGCCCAGCTGACCCACGCCATGGAGAACGTCCTTGACAAGCTGCGCAAGAAGAAGCTCGCCGCCAGCATGGACGTCGTCAACCTGCTCTTTGAGTGCCTCGACCTGCTCCGGGCGATGAAGGACGACATCGCCGACGGCCGCGAGACCGTCATCGACCTCGGCCCTGTCTTGACCAAGCTGGCCTCGGACTTCGGGGTGCCGGCCGCCCAGACCGCGGGCGGGGGAGCGTCCGGGGCGCCTCCGGAGATCGCCCCCGGCAATCCCACCGAGCCGGCCCCGGCCGGTCGGGACGCGATTGAAGTGGCCCGGGAGTTCGCCTCCGGGCTCAACGATACTGAACGGGCCCAGCTGGTCTCGGGCATGGCCCAGGGGGTCCAGGCCGTCCATTGCCGGGTGGCCTTCATCCCCGACTGCCTGATGACCTCCGTCCGCGCCTACCAGGTCCTCCTAGCCCTGGGGGAGATGGGCGAGGTGATCAAGAGCTTCCCCAGTCCCGAAGACATCGAGGCCGAGCGGGTCGGCCACGAGATCGCCGCCCTCCTCCTGACCCTGGAAGAGAAGGCGCACGTCGAGGGGACCCTGAAGGCCATCGGCGACGTCGAGTCGGCGGTCGTCTCGGTCGCCCAGGCCGCCCCCGGCGACGTCCAGCCGACCCGAGAGCCGACCCCCGCGCCGGAATCCGGCCGCGAGTCTCAGGCCTCCAAGAAGGGGGCGACCACCGTCCGGGTGGACGTCAACCTCCTGGACAACCTGATGAACCTGGTCGGCGAACTGGTCATCGACCGGACTCATCTGGCTCAGATCATGGGCCGCACCGAGCAGGGACGAGGCCTGGCGGAGGCGTCCGACGATCTGGTCCGGACCTCGGCCCACATCGGCCGGGTCACCACCCAGCTCCAGGAAGAGATCATGAAAGCCCGGATGCTGCCCATCGAGAACCTTTTTAAGAAATTCCCGAGGATGGTTCGGGACCTGGCCCTGAAAGCCAGGAAGGAGATCGATTTCGTCATCGAGGGCCAGGAGACCGAGCTCGACCGGTCGGTCATCGAGGAGATCGGCGACCCGCTGATGCACCTCCTCCGGAACTCCGTCGACCACGGGCTGGAGAGCCCCGAGGAGCGGCTGGCGGCCGGCAAGCCGCGGACCGGCACGGTCCGGCTGGCGGCCGAGCATTCCGAGAGCCACATCATCATCACTGTCAGCGACGACGGCCGGGGGATCGACCTGGACAAGGTCAAGGCCTCGGCCGTCCGCAAGGGCCTGATCAGCGAAGCCGCGGCCAAGCGGCTCAGCGACAAGGAGGCCCTGGACCTCATCTTCGTCTCCGGTCTGTCGACGGCCCAGGCCGTGACGGAAGTCTCCGGCCGGGGCGTCGGCATGGACGTCGTCCGCAAGAACATCGAACGGCTGAACGGGTCGATCGAAGTGGTGACGAACCTGGGCCTTGGGACCGAGACCAGGATCAAGCTCCCCTTGACCCTGGCCATCGTCCGGGCACTCCTGGTCTCCCTGGGTTCCAGCGTCTTCGCCATTCCGTTGACCTCGGTCTCGGAGACCATCCGGTTGACGGCCCAGGCGATCAAGACGATCAGACGCAAGGAGGCCATCGTCGTTCGGGATTCGGTCCTGCCCCTGGTCCGCCTGGCCAAGGTCTTCGGCATGCCTGAGGCCGCTGACCGGTCGAGCCAGTACGTGGTCGTCGTCAGCAGCAACGGGCAGCGGCTCGGGCTGGTCGTCGACGGCCTCGTCGGGGAGCAGGAAGTCGTCATCAAGAGTCTGGGCGGCTTCATCGGCAACATCACCGGGCTGTCCGGGGCGACCATCCTCGGCGAGGGCGACGTCGCGCTGATCATCGACGTCGGCAGCCTGGTCAAGTCGGAGACCAACCTGCGGATGGGTCTGGTCAGCTGAACCGCGAGCCGGACGGACGAAAGGAATCGAAGGAATGCAGAAGCTGACCGAAATGTCCCGGGAGAAATACCGGAAAGCCAGACAGGTGGTGGCCGACGGCATCCGGCGGGCCGGCCGGGCCCTGTCCGACCTGGTCGGGAAGGAGATCACGACCGGGTCGCCGGCGATCAAGCTGGTGCCCTTGCGAGACGTGCCCGGGCTGGCCGGGGGTCCGGAGGCCGTGGTGGCCGCGGCCTACCTGGCAGTCTCCGGCGACATCACCGCCCATATCGTCCTCTGCTTCGACCTGCCGAGCGCCCACAAGCTGGCCGGCCTGCTGCTCGACAGCGAGGCCGGCGACCTGGCGTCGACCGAGTTCTCGAAGATGGCCCGGTCGGCCCTCGGGGAGACCGGCAACGTCACCTGCTCATCCCTGCTGAACGCCTTGTCGGACCACACCGGCCTGACCATCCGACCCTCGATCCCGGTTCTCGTCGTCGACATGGCGGGGGCCATCCTCAGCGCCATCCTGGCCGAACTCGGCCCGGCGGGCGACGAAGCAATGCTCATTGAAACCGTCTTCGGCCAGGCGGAGGATTCCGTCAACGGATACCTCTTCCTCCTGCCCAACCCGGAGAGTCTCAAAACTATCATCCGACACCTGGGAGCCGTGCCCTCATGCCCGAGCGCATCGTAGCGATAGGCCTTGGTGAGTTCAGCATCTCGAGCGACCCGGATACCGTCCTGGTCGGATACGGGCTGGGGTCCTGCATCGGGGTGGTCATGTACGATCCCGAGGCGAGGACCGGCGGGATGGCCCACGTCGTCCTGCCGGAGAAGCTCGGCAACGGGGGCGATGACGCCGGGGCGAAGTGCGCCGACTCGGGCGTCGACCGCCTCCTGACCGAACTGGAACGGGCCGGGTGCAAGCGCTCGCGCCTGGTGGTCAAGCTGGCCGGCGGGGCGCAGCTCCTGTCCCTGCCCTTGAACGGCCATCACTGGGACATCGGCGAGCGTAACATCGTCGCCGTCAACGAAGCCCTCCGCCGCAGCGGATTGGCGACCGTCAAGGCCGACGTCGGCGGCGGGTACGGGCGGACGATGCGTTTCTCGATCGGTAGCGGTCGGGTGACCGTTTCCACCGTCGGTCGGGGAGAACAGGTTCTTTAGGCCGGCCGCACCGGCCGACTCGAGGCCGCCTCGAGGCCCGCATTTGCCGAAAGGGGATGTCTCAAGTTGCCGAAGGTGCTACTGGTGGACGACGCCGACTTCATGCGGATGAGGAGCGCCAAGCTCCTAACGGAGAACGGCTATGAGGTCTCCGAAGCCGAGAACGGCCAGGTCGCCATATCCAAGTACGAGCTGGTCAAGCCGGACGTCGTCCTGATGGACATCACCATGCCGGTGATGGACGGCATCACCGCGGTGAAGGAGATCAAGGGGCGGGACCCTGAGGCGAAGATCGTCATGTGCAGCGCCCTGGGGCAGCAGACCATGGTCCTCGAAGCGCTCAAGGCCGGGGCCAGGGACTTCATTGTCAAGCCCTTCCAGCCGGATAAGATCTTGGCCACCGTCAAGAAGTTCGCCGGGTGATCACCGTGACCGAACGTATCCGGGCGCTGGTCGTCGACGACTCCGCCTTCATGCGTAAGGTGATCAGCGACCTGCTGGCCGCCGACCCCGACATCGAGGTCATCGGGACGGCCCGGGACGGGCTGGACGCCCTCGACAAGATCAAGCTGGAGAAGCCCAACGTCGTCACGCTGGACGTTGAGATGCCGCGGATGGACGGACTGGCCACCCTCGAGCACCTGATGGCCGAGTGCCCCGTCCCGGTGGTGATGGTCTCCAGCCTGACCAAGGAGGGCGCCGACACCACGGTCGAAGCCCTGTCCCTGGGGGCCGTCGACTTCGTGGCCAAGCCGTCCGGGACCATCTCGCTGGACATGGCCAAGGTCCGCGAGGAGATGGTCCAGAAGGTCAAGCTGGCCTCACGGGCCAGGCTGTCGGGCCTCTCCCGGCGCAGCCTGTGGCGCGAACGGGTCCGCGGCCAGAAGGGCGAGCCCCCGCCGGTCAAACCCCGCGAGCCCGGGCAGGGGATCCGGCCGGGCGCGGACCGGGCGCCGGTGGTCGGTCGACCGGCCGACCGGCTGGTGGTCATCGGCAGTTCTACCGGCGGGCCGGGGGCCCTCCACGAGATCTTCCCGGACCTGGCCGCGGACACCAAGGCGGGGTTCCTGGTCATCCAGCACATGCCCCCCGGGTTCACCCGGAGCCTGGCCGAACGACTGAACGAGATCTCCCCGCTGAGCGTGCGGGAGGCCGTCGAGGGCGATGTCCCCATGGCCGGCACGGCCCTCTTAGCCCCCGGCGGGTATCACCTGGTCCTCACCCCCGAGCGGTCGGTCGCCCTCAATCAGGACCCCCCGCAGCACGGGGTCAGGCCGAGCGTCGACGTGACCCTCCTGTCCGCCGTCGAGCTCTATCGAGACCGCTGCGTCGGGGCCATCCTTACGGGGATGGGGTTCGACGGGGCGAAGGGGATGGCCGCCCTCAAACGGGCCGGCGGCCGGACCCTGGCCGAGGACGAGGCCAGCTGCGTGGTTTACGGGATGCCGAGGGCCGTAGTCGAGATGGGCAACGCCGATCGGGTCGTCCCCCTGGAAGAGGTAGCCGCGGTGATCAACCAGCTGGCCGCGGGCATTGACCCCAAAGCCTGGACTGACGGAGGTCCGTGACGGCCGATGGAAGCCGACTACAACTACTTCTGCAATCAGGTCGAGAAGCTCACCGGGATCCATCTTGCCTCATACAAGCGCCCCCAGATGGAACGCCGTCTGAAGGCATTCATGGGGCGCCTCGGGGTCGATTGTTATGTCTCCTTGACCCGACTGATGGAGAAGGACGAAGGCCGGCTCAAGGAATTCAAGGACTTCCTGACCATCAACGTCTCCGACTTCTTCCGAAACACCGACAAGTTCGATGAGCTCCGGGAGCGCTTCTTAAGGCCGGCCGCCCAGTGCGGCCAGCACCTGCGGATCTGGAGCGCCGGCTGCTCCAACGGCTCTGAGCCTTACTCCCTGGCGATCATCCTCGAGGAACTGGGGTCGCCCCACGGCCACACCATCTGGGCGACCGACATCGACGAGGAGATCCTCAGGCGGGCCAAGGCCGGGCGCTACCGCGGCTATGAAATCCGCAACGTCGACCGGGCCAGGCGGGACAGGCACTTCGCCCAGACCGGCCCGGATGAGTGGACCATCGGCGAGCGCTTCCAGCAGAGGGTGGAGTTCAGCTACCATAACTTGCTCGACCCGACCTTCCCGTCGGGCTTCGACCTGATCCTCTGCCGGAACGTCGTCATCTACTTCACTGAGGACGCCAAGGACGAGCTGTACCGGAAGTTCAGCCAAAGCCTGAAGCCATCAGGGGTGCTCTTTGTGGGCGGGGCGGAAAGCATCTTCAAGGCCCAGGAACTCGGGCTCGAGAGCGTCGCTCCCTTCTTCTACCGCAAACGGGCGGCCTGACCAAAGTTAGGAGGCCCAACAGACCAATGATGAGACGAACGCCTCTCGCCGAGGTCAGGGCGGGGATGCGGTTGGCCCGCCCGGTCTACAACCAGCAAGGGACCCTGGTCATCCCGGTCGGCACCGAGGTCAGCGAAGGCCACCTCAGACGGTTGGCCGAGACCGGGTTCAAGGAAGTCTTCATCGACGACCCGAGCGTCCCCGACGTCGCCGTCCAGGAGGCCATCTCCGAGACCACCAAGGCGGCCGCCCTCGAGGTCCTGGCCGAACTCTTCAACAAGGCCGAGGCCGGGCAGATCAAAGGGGATTTGGGGACCCTCTACGACCGGGTCTCCCAGGTGGTCAAGGACATCCAGGACGACCTCGGTAGCCAGCGCGGGAAGCTCATTGACCCGCGGATCGAGGTCAACGGCCACGATTACCTGGCCGCCCACACCCTGGCGGTGACCGTCCTGACGATGGCCGTCGCCCGCCTGGGGAGCTTCGCCCCGAAGGTCTTCGACCTTGGCCTGGGGGCCATGCTCCACGACCTCGGGATGGCCCTCGTCCCGCGCGAACTCCGGGCCAAGCCGGAGCCCCTGAGCTCCCCAGAGAGGCTGATCGTCCACCGTCACCCTCAGGACGGCTTGAAACTGGTCGAGCAGACCCCGGCCCTGAGCGCCTTCACCAAGGTCATCATCCTGCAACACCACGAGCGGGCGGGGGGCAGCGGCTACCCGCGCGCCCTCAAGGACAAGGACATCTACCCCCTGGCCAAGCTGACCGCCATCATTGACGTCTACTCGGCCCTGTTGGCGCAACGACCCTTTCGCGAGGCTTACTCGCCCCAGCGGGCGATGGATTACATTGTCTCCGGCGCCGGGTTCGACTTCGATTTCGAGATGACCCATGAATTCTCGCTCCGCGTGGCCCCCTACCCGGTGGGGACCATCGTCACCCTGTCCACCGGTGAGCGGGGGGTGGTCCTCTCGGTCAAGGATGGTCTGGTCACCCGCCCGGTGGTCAGGGTCTTTACCGACCGGGCCGGGAAGACCACCGGTGGCTTCGCCGACGTCAACCTGTCCCAGCCCGAGCACCAGACGACGATGATCGCCGACCCCGGTCAAAGCTGAGGAGGAGCCGCCGTGAACAGCCTGGAGCACGCCAACCCGTATGTTCTAGACCTGGCCAAGAAAGGAACTGGGAGAATGAGAGTTGAGTTCATCAATCCCTTTGTCAAGGCCGCCTACGACGTCCTATTGGCGGAGGTCAAGAGCGAGATCAAGAAGGGCGAGCTGTCGATCCAGTCCTCGGCCTACACCGCCGAGGAAGTCACGGTGATGATCGGCGTCGTCGGCCAGATCCAGGGGGTCGTCCTCTACGGGATGTCCGAGCGGACGGCCAAGAACATCGTCTCGGCGATGACCGGGCAGACCGTGCCGATCTTCGACCGGATCGTCGAGAGCGCCATCGCCGAGCTCGGCAACGTCATCACCGGGCGGGCCTCGGCCGAGCTCGAGGCGGCCGGCTTCGCCTGCCGGGTGACCCCGCCGATGGTCATCGTCGGCCGTGGGGCGATCATCTCGACCATCAGCATCCAGCGCCTGGTCATCCCGGTCGAGGTCGCCAGCGGGCAGATTGAGATCAATGTGGCCCTTCGCGAGTCGGTCTAAAAAGGCAGACTCCGGCCATCCGCTTCAAGGACCGCCGGTTCCCCCATCCCGAACCGGATAACGACGTGTGAAGCAAGCGCCCGCCGGGCTTCCCGGCGGGCCTTCGCGCGTCAGCGGCGCTTCGGCCGGCCGGCCTTGGCGGTCGGCCCGGCGAACAGCGGTTTCAGCAGCGGTCTGGCGAAGGAGGGCAGGTTGGCCCAGACATACGGGCGGGCGCCTCCCCAGGTGAAGAAGAGACCGCCGGCAGCGAAGACCAGCCCTCCCACGGAGCGCACAAAGAGGAAGGGGCGGAGGGTCGACTGGACCCAGACGAAGTCATTGCCGACCACCCGCCAGCGAACGACCTCGACGGTCCCCGCGGTCAAGAGGGCGGCGCCCATCAGGGCCATCCCTGCGTTCAGGAGCCACAGCGAGAGGCCGACGTCGCGCCGGCCGGCCGCGTCGGTCGGCCGGTAGCGGTCGAGGATGAAGAGAACGAGTCCCAGGACCAGGAACCCGAAGAAGCCGCCCAGGGCCAGGTGGGCGTGGCCGGACGTGACGTAGGTGCCGTGGATGTAACGGTTGACCGTCGGAACGGTGATGGCCAGGCCGATCAGTCCGGCGCCGATGACGTTCCAGGCCACCGCTGAGAGGATGAACCAGGTCGCCCGGAGCAGGCCCCAATCGGCGGCCCCGGGGCCTGTGTCGCGGGCCGCCGAGAGGGTCAGGCGGCCGAGCATGGCGATGGGGACGACCTGGACGAAGCTGAAGACGGCGCCGACGGTGATCCAGAAGGCCGGCAGGCCGATCCAGTAATAGTGGTGGCCGGTGCCCAGGGCTCCGCTGAAGACGATCAGACCGGCCTCGAGGAGGAGCCAGCCCTCGGCGGTCCGGGCGGCCACCCCTCGGGTCCGGGCGAGCAGGGCGACGATGGCCACCGAGGCCAGGAGGTCCAGGGACCCCTCCTCCCACATGTGGACGACCCAGAACCTCATCATCTCGTCGACGGAGGGGTTGTGGTACCAGAACGTCGCCGCCAAGAGGAGCAGGCCGGAGAAGGGGACGGAGAGGGCGACGATGATCGGGACCGGCCGGAGGGCTCGGTCGGGCCGCCTGGCCAGGGTGACCAGGATGTTGACGGTGAACAGGAAGAGCCCGAGGACGATGAGTAGCTTGAAGAACCACGGCGCTTCGAGGTACTCCCGGCCCTCGGTGAAGCCGAGGGCCAGCGCCCCGATCGTCCCGATCAGGGCGGCCGCGCTCAGCCAGAACTGAGCCATGGCCAGGCGGCGGCTCCAGATGGGCGTCCGGAGATCGTGGATGAGGAAGTAGTAGGTTGCTCCCATCAGGCCGACGGCCGGCCAGAAGACGGCCAGGTTCAGGTGGATGGCCCGGCCGCGCTCGGCGGCCACCGGCATCGCCAGGTTGGGCAGGACCAGGTGGAGCGCCCCGAGGTTGGCCAGGGTCACCTGGAAGGAGAAGAACGCCAGGACGGCCAGGGCATAGGGGACGGCCACCCGGGCCGATCGGTCAAGGTCGGACGGGGAGGCGGGGGGTCCCGGGCGGTCGGCACGGGTCCGGGGATGGCGGCCGCCAGCGGTCCGACTCCCGGCGGAGCCGCCGCTCACGGTTCCGCCCCCTTCGACCGGGCCGGATTGGCGTCCCACCCGGTCGGGACCGCCGCCGTGTACCGGAACAACTCCACGACCGCCTCGGCCTCGGTCCGGGTCAGGACCAGGTGGGCCGTTTGCCTGGTCGGCCGAACGACCTTCCCGGTGGTCAGCCAGTCGACCAGCCAGGCCTCGGTCCGCCGGTCGGTCACCCGGGTCAGGTCGGGGGCGCTGTAGCCGCCGTTGCCGAAAAGGGTGTGGCACTCGACGCAGCCGGCCCGTTGCCAGGCCTCCTTGCCGGTCAGGACGGCTTCGGGGACCTCCAGGTCCAAGTGGCCGAGGCTCAACAGGTTCAGGCCGACGAAGACGGCCGCCGAGACGACGGCAACGCCGCTGAAGACGACGCCGTAGACTCGGGCCGTGCGGGTCGGAGCCCTGGTCTGTTTGGACGAAGCCCCGGTCTGTTGGGACGAAGCCGCCACGACCACCCCTCCGAGGGCATTGTCTCCGCCGCCGGGAAAGGCCATGCGTGGGGTGGAGCCAGCGCGAAGCCCGCCGTCCGGTGACCGGCCGGCTCTGGAATAGGCGGGCCTGGCGAGGGGATATTAACCGCCGAAGGGGGGTGTTTCCAAGTGGTCGGTGACGCTGCTGAGCGGGTCGTCCAGGCGACTCGGACCCAAATGGCCCGGACCGCGGCGGCCAGGGCGCCCAGGCCGAAGAAGGAGAAGCCCGAGACGCCGCAGGACCGCCTGAAGAAACGGGTCGCCGATGAGCTGGGCTTGATGGAAAAGGTCCGCCAGGGCGGGTGGGGCAACCTGACCGCCGCCGAGACCGGGCGGATCGGAGGGATCATGACCAGACTCACCAGGCGGGGTCTTTTGAAGCCGGAGGAAATGGCTTCGGCGGGGGAGAAGGTTTAGAGGGTAGGGCGCTGTGGCTGTGTCGCGGGCCGACCGGGCCCCGGGCCAATCGCCCGATCTTCAAGCAGCCGTCCCCGCAAAGGTCAAGGGCCTGCTACCCAAGCAGGCCCTTTGTCACACCCCTGAGCGACTTGCCATATAGTAAGCTAGCAATGGCTCGGGGGTATGTCGTTTGTCCCTTCTTTCCTCAGCCGTCCTGGCCCTGGCTCTGAGCCTGGATAGCCTGGGCGTCGGCACGGCCTACGGTTTCCGAAGGATCCGCGTGCCCATCTCTTCCGTCCTCCTCATCAGCCTGACCTCGGGAGCCGTCTTCGGCCTGGCCATGCTGGTCGGACGGCTGGTCTCGACGGTGGCCGCGGCCCATCTGGCCAAGGTCATTGGTTCCGCCTTCCTGATCGTCCTTGGCACCTGGGTCTTCGTCCAGGCCTGGGCCGAGCGGGCGGCCCACCGGGGCGAGGCCGGGCAGGACGGCCGGGTCGAAATCGCCTCCCTCTATCTGCGGTCGGCGGGGCTGGTGGTCAAGATCCTCCACGACCCGACCGCCGCCGACGTCGATCATTCCGGGGTAATCACCCAGTCCGAGGCCTTCATCCTCGGCCTGACCCTGGCCTTGGACTCGGCCGGCGCCGGGTTCGGCGCCGCCCTGGCCGGCTGGATGCCCCCATGGACGCCGCTCTTTGTCGCCCTGGCCGGATTCGTCTGCCTATCGGCCGGTCTCCTCTGCGCCTCGCGGGCCTCCGAATCGACGTTCCTGGTGGAGCAACGGCTGGCCGGCTTCCTGCCGGGTCTGGTCCTCGTCGGACTGGGGGTCTGGAGGCTGATTTGAGGGACTTCCAGACGGCCGAAACGTGGCGCCGTACCGCACCGCGCCACACCGCGCCGCACCGCGCCACACCGCGCCACACCGCGCCGCACCGCATCGCCCGTGGACAAGCCCGGCGACGGGCAGGATACCGCGAAAACCCGCCGAAATATCGACTCAGTGGGAGGGGGTCACCGCATGCCGACCGCGCGGGCTGCCGCCGTGGAGTACCTGGCGGCAGCTGTTCAGTTTGAGCCGACCATCTTCGACAAGGCGGGCAACCTCGAGCGTCTGGAGGCCCTGGTGGCCGAGGCGGCCGAGGCCGGCGCCCGGCTCGTCGTCCTGCCGGAGATGGCCACCACCGGCTACGTCTTCACCGGGCGTGAGGAAATCAAGGACCTGGTCGAGCCGCTTCCCGGCCCGACCACCAAGTTCCTTGCCGGGCTGGCGGCCAGGCATCGGGTCCACTTGGTGGCCGGATTGGCGGAGGTCGACCCGACCACCGACTTCTACTACAACTCGGCGGTCCTGGTCGGTCCGGACGGGGGCCTCGCCGGCCGCTACCGGAAGCTCCATTCATTCATCAACGAAACCGCCTGGGCCAAGGACGGCGACCTCGGGCCGATCGTCATCCCGACTGAGCTGGGCCGGATCGGCCTGCTCATCTGCAATGACGCCAACTTCTTCGAGGCGGCCCGGCTGGAGGCCTTGGCCGGCGCGGACCTGATCGCCTTTCCCACCAACTGGCTCGGGCCCGCGCCCAGCCGAAAGTGGCGGGCCAGGGCCCTGGAGAATGGCGTCTACCTGGTCTCTGCCAACCGCTGGGGGACCGAACGGGGAGCCAGGTTCGCCGGCGGGAGTTGCGTCATCGACCCCCTTGGTGGGCTGGTCGGAGTCCGCGAGACCGGGGACGGGGTGGTCCTTGGCCGGATCTCCCTCGAACTGGCCAGGCACAAGGCCCTGGAAGGAGTGGGCGACCGCCTGACCATCCGGCGTCCCGGGGAGTACCACCGGCTGGTCATCCACTCCCACCTATGGCACCATCGGCACACCTTCGGCCGGTTGTCGACCGGGAAGCCGCTGGTCGGCGTGGTCCAGGTGGGCGGCGACGACGCCCTCGCGGCGGTCCGGCGGATGCTGGGCGAGGCGGTCGCGGGCCCGGGCACGGACCGCGCCCCCGACCCGTTACCCGCCCCCGACCTCGTCGTCCTTCCCGACCTATCCGGCGTCGCCCCGGCCGAGGCCCTGCCGACGGGCCCCGTCTTCCAAGAGGTCCTCGCCCTGGCCCGCCGGCACGGGACCTTCATCGTCTACGGAGCCCGGGAGGTCGATGGCGGGCGCCGTTTCCGGACCGCCATCCTGGTCGGCCCCGACGGGCTGCTCGGGCGCTACCGCTCCATCCATGTCACTCCGGGTGACAGACTCGACCCCGGCGACCTCGGCTTTCCCGGATTCGACCTGCCCTTCGGACGAGTCGGGCTGCTCCTGGGGGCCGACCTCTATGTCCCCGAGGCCGCCCGTTGCCTGGCCAAGATCGGGGTCGACCTGATCTGCGTGTCGGCCGCCCTGACCCGCCCAGAAGCCGAGAGCCACATCCTGGCCGAGGACCGGGCCACCACCGACCATGTCTACCTGGCCATGGCTAACCTGACCGGACTGGGTCCCGGGAGCGCCATCTACGCCCACGCCGAGGCGGAGCAACCCTCGCCCGAGGTCCACCTCCCGCCCGAGGGCGACGGGTACGGGCAGATCAGCCTGGAGATCGCCGACGACTCCCCGGTCCGTCAGAAGGAGTACCTACGCAAGCTCCAGCCGTTTTGGTACACCCCGCTCGTGCGGCCGGGCTCACCCGGCCGGGGCGGTCGCGAGTCATGAAGGGCGGGGAGAAGATGGGAACAGGTCGACCGGCCCAAGGCGTCGAGCGGATTACCGGGGGCGAGCCGGCGCCGAGGAAGACCCGTCTGACCATCCTCGGACGTTGTTCTCCCTTCCCGGGCACGGCCGGGGGGTGTCCCGGCTACTTGCTGGAGAGTGGCGGGGTCAAGGTCCTCGTCGACTGCGGGCCCGGCACCCTGGGGCGCCTGGCCCCCCGGCTGAAGGATCTGAGCCACCGGTCCACGACCGCCAGTCCCTATGCGGGTCTCGATGCCGTGGTCGTCAGTCACCTCCACGCCGACCACTTCAGCGAATTGCTCAGCCTCCGCTACGCTATCGACGCGGACATCCGCGACGGGTATCGGAAGGATCGGCTGGCCGTCCACGTCCCGCCTGAGCCCGAGGCCGAGCGGGCGGTCCTCGATTATCCGCGAGCCCTCGACCTGGCGACCATCGACGAGTCCAGTCAGTTGGCCATCGGCCCCCTGGCGTTCAGCTTCAGACGGACCAATCACCCCGTCCATTGCCTGGCGATGAAGATCCGGGCCGGCGGGTCGACTCTGGTCTACACGGCCGACACCGGCTGGGACGACGACCTCATGGTCTGGGCGGGTCATCCGTCCAGCCCGGACCTGCTTCTCGTGGAGGCCAGCCTGCAGGAGGCCAGCGCCCATCGGCGCGACCTCGGCCACCTGACCGCCCGCGAAGCCGGGTGTTTCGGGCGGGGGACCGGCGCCGGGCTGACCATCCTGACCCACCTCTACCCGGAGTTCGACCTCGAAGTCAGCCGGCGTGAGGCCGAGAAGGGGGCCGGGTCGGCCCGGACGGTCATCCCGGTCGAGGGTCAGGAATTCACCTTCTGAGCCGAGGCCCAGGTCCCCGGGTTAACAGGAAAGCCCACCGTCGGATAGAATAGACGTTAGCTGAAGGGAGAGATGACCAATGGAACTGTCCCAGCGGGTGAGGCAAATCGCCCCGTCGGCCACTCTGGCCATGGATGCCAAGGCCAAGCAGATGGAGAAAGACGGGTTTGAAGTCGTCAACTTCACCGTCGGCGAGCCGGACTTCGACACCCCGAAGTTCGTCAAGGAAGGGGCTCAGAGGGCCATCGAGGAAGGCTTCACCAAGTACACGGCGGCGGCGGGAATCATGGAACTCCGCCAGGCCATCTGCAAGAAGCTCAAGGACGACAACGGCCTCGACTTCAAGCCCAACCAGATCGTCACCTCAAACGGGGCCAAGCACTCCCTGTACAATTCCTATCAAGCCCTCTGCAACCCGGGCGACGAGGTCATCCTCCAGGCCCCCTACTGGGTGAGCTACCCCGAGATCATCAGGCTGGCCGGGGGCGTCCCGGTGGTCATCGAGACCGGCGAGAAGGACGGCTTCAAGATGACCCCGGCGGCCATCGAAGCCAAGTTGACCAAGAAGACCAAGGTCATCAACCTCAACAGCCCCGGCAACCCGACGGGCGCGATGTACAACGCGGCCGAACTCAAGGCCATCGCCGACTTGGCCGTGGCCCACAATCTGTACGTCGTCAGTGACGAGGTCTACGAGAAGCTGGTCTACGACGGGCTGACCCATACCAGCATCGCCAGCTTCGGCCCGGAGATCAAGGCCCGGACGGTGGTCATCAACGGCCTCTCCAAGGCCTACGCGATGACCGGCTGGCGGATGGGCTACTGCGCCTGCGAGCCCGAGCTGGCCCAGGCCATGTCCAACCTGCAGGGCCACATGACCTCCAACCCCAGCTCGATCACCCAGCGGGCGAGCCTGACCGCCCTGACCGGACCGCAGGAGTTCGTCCGCGAGATGGTCAAGGAGTTCGCCCGTCGCCGCGACTACATGGTCGAGCGGATCAAGACCCTGCCCGGCTTCAGCACCGTCACCCCGCGGGGCGCCTTCTACGTCTTCCCTAGCGTCAAGGGGTGGATCGGGCGCACCGCCGGCGGCGTGAAGATCAAGACGGCCGACGACCTGTCCGCCCTCATCCTGGAGAAGGCTCAGGCGGCGACTGTCCCCGGGAGCGGGTTCGGGGCCCCCGACTACATCCGCTTCTCCTACTCGACTTCCATGCAACGGATCAAGGTCGGTTTCGACCGCATTGAGAAAGTCCTCAAGGAGTTGTGGTAGACACGGAACCGTCGACCGCCGTCAAGGCCGGCCTCGCCCGGCTCGGGCGCGAGGACCTGGCCGTCATCGGCCTCGGCCGGAATAACCTGGCCCTGGTCCGCTTCCTACTGAGGCAGGGGGCCCGGGTGACCGTCTTCGACCGCAAGAGCCGGGCCGACCTGGCCGCCCGCTTGGCCGAACTGGGCCCGGACCTGAAGGACAGCCCCCGCCTGTCGCTCTCCGTCGGCCCCGGGTACCTCGACCGGCTCAGGGGCTTCGACCGCGTCTTCCTGACC
The DNA here is from genome assembly GCA_036504675.1 of Bacillota bacterium. Taxonomy (NCBI): domain Bacteria; kingdom Bacillati; phylum Bacillota; species Bacillota bacterium. Next base: position 22,443 of record DASXUT010000141.1, read on the forward strand.
CCGGGGATGAAGAAGGACCTTCCCGAGATCAAGGCCGCGGCCACGGCCGGGTCGGTCATCACCGGCGACTTCGAGCTCTTCTTCGCGTTCTGCGCCGCCCCGATCACGGCCATCACCGGCAGTGCCGGGAAGACCACCACGACCACCCTCTGCGGCCTCATCCTCCAGGCGCAATACGCCGGGCAAAAGCCCGTCTACGTAGGCGGGAACATTGGCCGGCCGCTGATCGACCGGGTCCTCGAGATCCCCCCGGAGGCCGAGGTCGTCCTCGAGCTCTCCAGCTATCAGCTCCAGTTGGTGACCCGCAGCCCGGAGGTGGGGGCGATCCTCAACCTGAGTCCGAACCACCTCGACATCCACGCCTCGATGGACGAATACACCCAGGCCAAGGTCAACGCCATCCGGTTTCAGGGTGGCGACGGCTGGGCGGTGCTCAACTACGATGACCGGACCACCCGCTCCATCGGCCTCTCCCGGACCCACCTCGAGAAAGGGGCCGGTCCCGAGCAGACCGGGCCGGGTGTGGCCTGGTTTTCCACCGCGGCCGAGGCGGACGAACTGCCGGCCACCCCCTTCAAGGGCCCGGCGCCGGTCGCCGTCCTCGGCGGTCCGGACCGCCGGGACCTGAAGGTCCGCGGTCCCGGACGACCCCTGACCCGCGTCTGTTCGCGTTCTGAGCTCCTCATCCCCGGCGAGCACAACGTCCAGAACGCTTTGGCCGCCTCGGTCGCCGCGGCCATCCTGGGGGCCGGCCCGGAAGCCATGCGCCACGTGCTGACCACCTTCCGCGGCGTCGAGCACCGGCTGGAACTGGTTCTCGACCGCGGCGGGGTGCGCTACATCAACGACTCCATCGCCACCACCCCGGAGCGCACCGAGGCCGCCCTGAAGACCCTGGGTCCATCGGCTCCCCTGGTCATCATCCTCGGCGGCTACGACAAGCACCTTCCGTTCGACGAGATGGCCCGGCTGATCGTCGAGTCGGGTTGGGTGAAGGCGGCCGTCCTCACCGGGGTCACCGCCGGCAAGATCGACGAGGCCCTTGAGCGGGCCGCGTCCGACCTTGGCAAGCCGCGGCCGGCCGGGCAGACCGCACCCTCCTTCGACGAGGCCGTCCGGGCGGCGGCCGGGTATGTGGGGCCGGGCGACATCGTCCTCCTGTCGCCGGCCTGCGCCAGCTACGATGCATTCAACAACTTCGAGGAGCGGGGGGCCCGCTTCAGGGAACTGATCCGGGGGTTGGCCCCCTGACCCGACGAACCCGACGATCGCTAGACTCTGAGGCCGGCCCCGCCGTGGCCCGGCCTCTCTCATTCGGCCGACGGGAGGCCTTTCCGATGCCTGCCACCCCGGAGATCATCGCCGCCCTCAACGCCCGCCTGGCCCAGACCTACGGCCCTCGCCCCCTGACCCCGAGGGGCGACGCGGTTTCCGAGCTCATCTTCACTGTCCTTTCCCAGGCCACCAACGACCGTAACCGCGACCGCGCCTACACCGCCCTCCGCCGGGCCTTCCCGACCTGGGAGGAAGCCATGGCGGCCGACCCGGGTGACGTCGCCCGGGCCATCGCCCCGGCCGGACTCGGCCCACAGAAGGCCCCGCGAATCATCGACATCTTGCGCCGGATCGCCGCCGACCCGCGCTCCGGCGGCCGGCCCGACCTCGCTTTCCTGGGCGGCCTCGACGACGACGCGGCCTTCTCCTATCTAACCGCCCTGCCCGGCGTTGGACCGAAGACCGCCGCCTGCGTGCTCCTGTTCGCCCTGGGGCGACCGGTCTTCCCGGTCGACACGCACATTCATCGCCTGGCCGGCCGCCTCGGCCTCGTGCCGCCGAAGGATGGCGCGGCCAAGGTCCAGGAAGCATTGAAGGCGGTCGCTTCCGGCCGCGCCGCCGAATGTTACGCCCTGCACGTCAACATGATCGCCCACGGTCGCGCGGTCTGCCGCCCGCGCCGCCCGGACTGTGACCATTGCTCCTTGTCCGACCTCTGCCGTTCGACTGCGGATTCGCCGACCGCGGATTCGCCGATGACCACGTGCCAGTCAAGCCGACGTGGTAAGCGCGAATAAGGGGTTGACAGACGCACGTTTAGGGTGATAGATTGACTCTGGAAGACTGAGAAGGCCCGAATCGACCCCCAACCGACCTTGCTTCTCGATCTCAGTGTCCGGGGGGACCGCGGCCTTCATTGATTTTATCAGGGAGTCTTACGGCCCGGGTGGGGAGGTGCCGGACACGGCTCACGCCAGCGAGTTCATGGGACGCCGGGTGCTCGACTCGGAAGGCCGAACCATCGGGCGCCTCGTCGACCTGGTCATCGGCTGCGGACCCAGCCCGTGCGTCTCCCGCCTCCGGGTGCGCACGCCGAAAGGCCTGCACCACATCCACTGGGACCATGTCAAGGCCAGCGATCCCCTGACCATCGACCCGGAGCGGCTGGTGCCCGTGGCCGGCGGTCCCGAGCTTAGGCCGGACGAGCTTCTCCTGTCCGGTGACATCCTCGACAAGCAGATCGTTGACACGCAGGGCTTCAAGGTCCGGCGGGTGAACGATGTGCGGCTCGAGAAGGCCGGCAAGCGGATGGTCGTAGTCGCCGTCGACATCGGTCTGAAGGGCTTCGCCAGGCGGGTCGGCGGCCTCGGGCTCCTCCGCCTGATCGACCTGATCAGAGGGCGACCATGGGTTGACACCGAGATCCCCTGGACCTTCGTCCAGCCCCTGGGTGGTTCTGAGAGTTCTCTCCGGCTCACCCGGCCCTGGCCCGAACTGGCCAAGCTCCACCCGGCGGACCTAGCCGACATCGTCGACGACCTCGACCGCCACGAGCAGATGGCCCTCTTCCGCCACCTCGACAACGATCAGGCGGCCGAGACCCTGACCAACGTGGAGGACGGGGAGGTCCAGGAGAAGATCCTTGACGACCTGGGCCCCGAGCGGGCCTCCGACATCATGGAGGAGATGCCCCCGGACGATGCCGCCGACCTCCTCGGCGACCTGCCTAAGTACAAGGCGGACAAGATCCTCGGGGGCATGGAGAAAGACGAAGCCGCCGAGGTCAAGGAGCTCCTCGGGTACCCCGAGGAGACGGCCGGCGGTCTGATGACCACCGAGTACATCGCCCTGCCGAGTCGACTGACCTGCGGGGAGACCATCGAGCTTCTCCGCCAGCAGTCCCCGGGCGCCGAGCTCATCTACTACCTTTACGTCGTCGACGGCGACGAGAGCCTGCTCGGCGTCCTGACTCTCCGCGACCTGATCGTCTCCCCACCGGAGACGGTCATCTCGGCGGTGATGAAGAGCCCGGCCATTTCGGTCAACGTCGCCGACCACCAGAGCGAAGTGGTCGAGGTCATGGCCAAGTACGACTTCCTGGCCGTCCCCGTCGTCAAGGACGACGGTACGCTGGTCGGGGTGGTCACCGCCGACGACATCATGGATGTCGCCCTCGAGGCCCCGCGGCCCCTGCGCCGCTGGCGGCGCTGACCCGCACCGAGCGCGCCGAACGGCCTCCGCGAGATCGCCCCGCACGACCCTCAGATCCAGAGAAAGGACGAGTGCTTCCATGGATTCGGACTCCGGCGGTAGTAGTCACAACGGCCTTCGCCCCGATGATCGGCACTTTAACACGCTGAAGCACACGACCGACCTCACAAAGCGCACCCGTCCGGGGCGGTAAGAGCGGCGACGATCGTCACCCGCCGCGCCCCCGGTCCGGCCATCCGGCCGGTGCGCGACCGAAAGCGGGTGATTCAAATGAACAGGACCCTGGCGTTGACCCGCCAGAGGGCGCAGAGCACCTGGCGGAACATGCTTCTCTTTCTGGCCGTGCTCGGCCCGGGGATCATCACCGCCTTCGTCGACAACGACGCCGGCGGCATCACCACCTACTCGGTGGCGGCCGCGACCTACGGCAACCGGATCCTGTGGACGGTCATCCCGATGACCATCGCCCTGGTGGTCTGCCAGGAGATGAGCGCCCGGATGGGGGTCATCACCGGCAAGGGCCTGGCCGACCTGATCCGCGAGAACTTTGGAGCCAGGACCACGGCCGTCCTCATGGGTTCCCTCCTCCTGGCCAACATGGCCAACACCGTCTCCGAATTCGCCGGTGTGGCCGCCGGGGCGGAGATCCTCGGCATCCCGCGCTGGGTATCGGTCCCCATCGGGGCCCTGCTCGTTTGGATGCTCATCGTCCGCGCCAGCTATCGCGCGGTGGAGAAGGTCTTCCTCGTTCTCTCGTTCTTCTACATCGCCTACATCATCTCGGGAGTGATGGCCCGGCCCGACTGGGGCGTGGTCGGCCGTGCCGCCATCACCCCGAACTTCACTCTCTCCCGGTCATACGTGATCATGCTGATCGGTCTGGTCGGTACGACCATCGCCCCCTGGATGCAGTTCTACCTCCAGTCGTCGGTGGTCGAGAAGCGCATCCGGGTCGAGGAATACCGCTATTCCCGGCTCGACGTGATCGTCGGCTGCCTCGTCACCGACGTGGTCACCTTCTTCGTCCTGGCCACCGTGGCGGCGACCCTCTTCACCCACGGGGTCAAGGTCGAGACCGCCCGTGACGCCGCACTGGCCCTGGCCCCCCTGGCCGGGAAGTACTGCGCCGTGCTCTTCGCCTTCGGACTGATGAACGCCAGCCTCTTCGCCGCCTCGGTCCTCCCGCTGACCACGGCCTACTACGTCTGCGAGGCCGTCGGCTGGGAGGCCGGGGTCAGCCGCAAGTTGGGCGAGGCGCCGGTCTTCTTCGGCCTGTACACGGCGATGATCGTCATCGGGGCGGCCGTGGTCCTCATCCCCGGAGCGCCGCTGATCTTCCTGATGCTGGTGTCGCAAGTCATCAACGGCCTCCTGCTCCCCTTCATCCTCATCTTCCAGCTCGCCTTGATCAACAACCGGAGGATCATGGGGAGGTACGTCAACTCGCCCCTGCAGAACAGCGTCTCCTGGGCGACGACGGTGATCATGATCGCCATGTCGGTGGTCCTCGTGGGGGTCAGCCTCTTTCCCGGGTTGGGCGGGGGCGGTTGAGCCGAGCCAGCGAGCGGCAACCGCCAACCGCGTCGCCAAACTGGTCGGCAGACCCATCTTCAAGAACCTCTCATCCAGACTGAACCTATGGATCGCGGCCAAGCGCCGCGGTCCTTTTTGTGGCCCATCGCCAGGCTGGGACAAGAGCCAACAAGTACCGACTCATTCGACAAGGGCCGGGCGCCCATTATTGCTTTGACCTGGCAGGAGTTTGTCGCGCGACAGCCAATAGCGTTAAAAATCCCACGGCGGGGAGTAGATCATCGATGGGCGGCAGATTGCCGCCGAGTCTCGAGGACGGGTCCGCGAGGACAAGGTCTCGACCACCCCCGGGATGCCGCCGCGCTCGGGGACGGCCATCGCCACCGCCGCCGGCAAGCCGGCCATCGTCGCCGAATCGGGCGACCGCGGCCTATGTGAGGAAGAGGCCGTCCAGGTCCATGTGAGAGGGGTCCGCAACATCCTGTCCCTCCTAGGGGTCCTCGACGGGGGTGTCAGGCCGGAGGACGTGCCGCTGCGTCCCAACTCGAGGTTCGTCTGGCAGCGATCCAATCACCTGGGCATCTTCTACCCGGCGGTCAAGCTACTCGAACGGGTCCAAAAAGGTCAGGTCCTCGGGCACGTCAGAGACCACTTCGGGGAGCCCCTCGAGATCGTCACCGCGGCGGCCGACGGCGAGATCCTCTTCATCATCACCTGCCCGCCGGTCGCCCGGGGGGACTCGCTCCTGGCCATCGGGACCGAGCGCTGAGGGCCGCCGAACCTTCATCATAGGCCGCCGAGCACCCCCGCCACCAGGACGACCAGGATCACCGCCGGGGCCACGTACTTCACGACGACGTTGAACCACCGAGCCACGTGGAGGCATCCCGGGGATCGGTTGATCTCCCCCCGGGCCTCTTCGGCTCCCCAGCGCCAGCCGACGAAGATGGACAGGGCCGCCGCCAGGACCGGCAGGCAGATGGAGAAGATGAGGAAGTCCTCAAAGTCGAAGATGTTCCGACCGAGGATCCTGACCTCGGCTAAGGGGCCGAAGGCCAGGGCCGGTGGGACCGCGGCGATCAGCATGACGACCAGGATCAGGGGCACGCCGACCCTCCGGGACAGGCCGACCCGTTCCTCGACGAAGGAGGCGGCCACTTCCATGCTGGTCACCGAAGAGGCGAAGCCGGCCAGGAAGAGGAGGGCGAAGAAGAGGAAAGAGACCAGGTGACCGGCGGGCAATCGGTCGAGGAGCGAAGGCATGGTGACGAAGGCCAGGGCCGGACCCTCCCCGGGATCGGCCCCGAAGGTGAAGACGGCGGGGAAGATGACGAAGCCCGCCAGGAAGGCGATGGCCGTGTCCAGGAAGGTGATCCAAAGGGCGTCACCGAAGATGGGCTCGCGGCGCCCGAGGTGGCTGCCGAAAACCGCCCAGCCGCCCATGCCGATGTCCACCGAGAAGAAGACTTGGCCGATGGCCTCGAGCACGCCCTGCGCGCTGAGCGTCCCCGGGCGGGGGGTGAGGTAGAAGGACAGGCCGCGCCCGGCTCCGGGCAGCCACAGGCCGTAGATGGCGAGACCGCCGACGATCAGCAGGAGGACGGGCATGGCCATCCGGCAGAACCGTTCGATCCCACGAGTCACCCCCCGGACCAGGATGGCCCCGGCCAGTCCCAGGATGAGGGCATCGAGGGTGAGGATGGCGGCCGGGTTCGAGCGGACGGCGCTGAAGAGCCCGCCCATGCTCCGGAGATCCGCCCCGACGAAGCTCCCCGCGGCCCCGTGCCAGGTGTACGAGAGCATCCAGCCGACCACGGTGGAGTAGTATCCCATCGAGATCACTTCGAAGACGACGAACCCGACCCCCAGGAGCGGCCAGGCCGACCGAGGGGCGAGGAGAGCCAGTGAGCCGGTGGCCTCGCGGCGGGCCCGGCGGCCGAGGGCGAGTTCGGCGGCCATCAGCGGGACCCCGAAGACGGCGGCCACCACGAGGTAGGTCAGGAGGAAGGTCCCGCCGCCGTAGCGGCCGACGAGATAGGGGAAGCGCCAGAAATTGGCGATGCCGACGGCCAGGGCCGCCCCGGAGAGGACGAAGGCGAGGCGGGATGACCAGTTCTCACGGGCTTCGCCGGGCACACCGATTCCCCCCACTCCTTCGACCTCCGACCTAGCCTTACGATTCTATTCCCGGGCCGGTGGAGGGTATGCTGGCGGCGACGAGCCTTCCGCCCGGGGGGCGGGGCCCGGGGGGGTGGAACTCGCATCCATGGTTTCCCTTTTCGCCGCCCGAATTCGGTTCGTGGGAATGACCAAGATCCGTCGGGTGCCGTCGAGACGATGCGGTTGGTCGCCGAAAGGGTCGTCGCCCTCAGCAAGGAGTCCTGACCGGCGCCCCCGCGCCCCATGGCCCGCCGCCAAAGACCGGCTCCCTACACCCATAATCGGCGCTTGGCTCTCGAAACCACCATATCGGGAGGGGCATGGATTGACATCGAGCCTCATCGAGGACATCGCCGTCATCGAACACCTCGGCTGGAAATGGGGTCTCGCCCTGCAGAAGACGATGGGCGACCTGACGGCCAAGGGCGGCCTGACCGAGCCCCAGTACATGGCCTTGATGGCCATCGCCGAGACGGCCAACCGCCAGTTGACGGCCGGGGAGATCGCCCACCGTCTGATGGTCAAGTCCAGCACGGCGACGGACCTGGCCGATCGGCTCGAGACGGCCGGCCTGATCGAGCGGCTCCGGATCAAGGCCGACCGCCGGGTCGTCCTCTGCCATCTGACCGACAAGGGACGGGCCACCCTACAGAACGTGGCTGAACGGCGGACGGAGTTTTTGATGAAGGCCTTCGAGGGCCTGGATCACGCCCGGATCAGGGCGGCGTTGGAAGCCCTGATCCCCTTGGCTGAGCGGGTCACCGCCCTGGGACGCGAGCTTTGAGCAGCCCCACCCGCGGGCGCGACTGAGCGTCCCAGGCCGCCTCGAGTCGATGCGATTTGCACGAAGAGGCCGGGATCAGGCGATCCCGGCCTCGTTGCGTGTACGCCCGGCATGGGCGTTCTCTCGGAGGGGAAAGTCCTCTGCGGAGGCTGGCAGTGCCAACCGCTAGCCGAAGGCAAGGGTGTCCGCCGTGAGGCGGAATCTGAAGGAAGCTGGAGGCAAAATCCTGGCCCGAAGAACATGAACCGCGTCAGGCCAATCGTGCTCGGGCGAGCCCGCATGACAGGGTTAAGCCCGATACTGCCAAGGGGCACGGGGGTAAACGCGGCGGGCGTGGGAGGAAAGAGAGCGTTCT
>DASXUT010000142.1 GCA_036504675.1 Bacillota bacterium
GGCCGACAGGATCCCGCTCCTGGCCCTGGTCGGACCGACGGCGGCGGGCAAGACCAGGCTCGCCGTGGACCTGGCCCTCTTCGGCCGGGCAGGCCGCGGGCCGGTCGGGGAGGTCATCTCGGGTGACTCTATGCAGGTCTACCGGGGCATGGATATCGGCACGGCGAAGCCGGCCGCGGCCGAACGTCGGGGCGTCCCCCACCATTTGCTCGACGTCCTCGACCCGTGGGAGGACTTCAGCGTGGCCCGTTTCCAGGGGCTCGTCCTGAGGGCCGCGGGCGAGGCCTGGGCCCGGCGTCGCCTGCCCATGCTGGTCGGCGGGACCGGGCTTTACGTCAAGGCGGTCGTCGACAACTACGCCTTCCCTCCGGAGGCCACCGACTGGGGTCTCCGGGCGGCCCTGACCGAGGAGGCCGAGCGGGAAGGCGGCCCGGCCCTTCACGCCCGACTGGGGGCGATCGACCCGGCGGCCGCCGCCCGCATCCATCCCCACGACGTCAGACGGGTGGTCCGGGCGCTCGAGGTCGCGGCGAGGGCGGGGCGGCCCATCTCCGAGGACATCGCCCTGACCTCGGCCGGGGCCAGCCCCTACGACGTCCTGATGGTCGGGGTCGACGCCGATCGAGACGAGCTGTACGGGCGGATCGATCGGCGGGTGGACCTGATGGTCTCCGCCGGGCTGGTCGACGAAGTGCGTCGGCTGGCGGCCGGGCCGGGCTTCGGAAGGACGGCTTCGCAGGCCCTTGGGTACAAGGAGATCAAGACCTACGTGGACGGACGGGCCGACCTGGATGAGGCGGTGGCGATCCTCAAGCGGAACACCCGCCGCTTCGCCAAGCGTCAGTTGACCTGGTTCAGAAACGACCCCCGGGTGGTCTGGTTCAACCTGCCCCCGGGAGGATCGGATGCCCCAGACTACCCCGACGTGGTGGGAGAAATTGCCAGCTTGGTTGCCCAAAAGTGGAAATGGGTGTATAATTAGGTTCACGCGGGAAAGATAGCAACGAGATTTGGAGGGCGATGCTCGATGACCAAGTCCCCAATCAACCTTCAAGATGCCTTCCTCAACCAGGTCCGGAAAGACAACGTCCCGATCACGATGTACCTGGTCAACGGGGTGCAGTTGAAGGGCATGGTCAAGGGCTTCGACAACTTCACCGTCATCCTCGAGAGCGACGGCAAGCAGTCCCTCGTCTATAAGCACGCGGTGTCGACAATCACCCCGGCTCGCCCGATCAGCAACTTTATGAACGAGCTCCGCAAGGAAGCCGAACAGGCCTGACCCCGCCGGCAAACAAGGCCCTGACCCCCGGGAACGCCCCGGGGGTTTTTGTTTTCCCCGGGTCTGGATGAACGGTGCGTGGAGGGGCCGAGCGGCCGCCTGCACGTATAATGGTACTGCGCTTTTCGAGCCGGGCGGGGGTCGGCGTCGGGGAGGTGGGCGGGGACGATGACCAGGGCGGCGTCGCCGGGACAGGGGCCGAGGGATGGCGGGGCGGGCCGGACGGTCGAGGTGATGACCCTGGTCGAGGAGGGGAAGATCACCGCCGCCCGCGCTTTGCTGTTGCTTGGGAGCGGCGACGGGGAGCGAGCGGCCGGGGCGCCGGTGATCGAGCGCCCGGTGACCTCACCCGAGATCGATCAGGTCATGAAGGAGCTCGATGGGCTGGTCGGGCTGGCGAAGGTCAAGCGCCTGGTCCTGGGGATCAAGGCTTTCATCGAGGTCCAACGCTTCCGAGCCCGCGAGCACCTGGCCACCGAGCCCCTGGTCCTGCATATGGTGTTCAAGGGCAACCCCGGGACCGGCAAGACCACGGTGGCCCGGATCCTCGGCCGGATCTTCAAGGAAGTCGGCGTCCTGCAGAAGGGACACCTCTGTGAGGTCGAACGGGCCGATCTGGTCGGTGAGTATATCGGGCACACCGCCCAGAAGACCCGCGAGCAAATCCGCCGGGCCATCGGCGGTATCCTCTTCATTGACGAGGCCTACTCACTGGCCCGGGGCGGGGAGAAGGATTTCGGCAAGGAGGCCATCGACACGCTGGTCAAGGCGATGGAGGACCACAAGGACGAGTTGGTCGTCGTCCTGGCCGGCTACCTTCGGGAGATGGACTACTTCTTGCGGACCAACCCCGGGCTGAAGTCACGGTTCCCCATTCACATCGAGTTCCCGGACTTCACCCTCGAGGAACTCCTCAAGATTTCCGACATCATGCTGGACAAACGGGAGTACGTGGCCTCGCCGGAGGCCCGGGAGGCCCTGGCCGAGCACCTGCGGGCGGGGGTGGCCGGGGCCGACGATAACGCCGGCAACGCCCGTCTGGTGCGAAATGTCATTGAGCGCGCCATCCGCTGCCACGCGGTCAGGCTGACCGGTCGCGAGCGGGGCGACGCCGGCCTGTTCAGCCGGCAGGACCTGATGCTTATCATCCGGGAAGATGTCCTGGCGGCCATCGCCGAGGGCCGGGAAACGGGGGGCTGAGGGTGGGCAGGGACTGCAATGCCAAGCGATTCGTCGTCGTCGGCCAGGCCAACGTCGGCAAGACCCTCTTCGCCCTCCGTTTCGCCGAGTACCTGGGCGCTCGGAGCATCGTCATCCGGCGGGCCGAAGGCGACGGGGTGGAGCGGCGCCTGGTCTACTCAGCCGAAGGAGCCCGCCGAGAGTTGGTCTCTGAAGTCCCCCATCAGACGCTCGCGGCTCATTCACTGGTCCTGGAGGTCCGGTCAGGGAAGGCCGTGCGTCCGCTGACGATGATCGATACCCCCGGGCTGGCCGACCACATCGACCAGCGCCAGGAGGTCCGCCGGGCGATGGCCGCCTCTCTTCGGCTCCTTTACGAGGCCGACGTCGTCGTTCACCTGGTCGACGCCTCCCGCGCGGGCGCGCCGGGCACCGCCGCGGCCCCCGGTATCCCCGGCGAGATCGACTATCAGATCGCCAGGTTCGCGCGGTTCAGACCGGGCTACGTGATCCTGGCCAACAAGATGGACCTACCGGCGGCGGCGCTCGGGCTGAAAGCCCTCCGGGAGACCTTTGCCGGTGACTACCTGGTACCCATATCGGCCCTGAAATCCACCGGGTTCGATGAGGTGAAAGCCTTTGTTCGGCGCCATCTTTGAGCCAGGCGGGGCCGCCCTCTTGGCCGCGGCTCGCCAGATAACCGCGGTCGCCCTCGCCGCCCTGGCGGTCAAGCTGCTCGATGACTTCCTCGACCAGGACGGCGCGGAACCCGACCGGGCCAGGCCAGTCTATGCCCTGCTGGCCCTGAGCGTCGCCACCGTCCTCGCCCCGGGGCTGTCACTCTCCCTCTTCCTTGCCGCCTATGCCCTCGGCATGCTGGGGGAGCTTGGCCGGCCCTTCCCGAGCGGGCTTTCGGGATGGCAGGAGATGGCCGTCGTGACCGTCCTCGGACTGCTGCTTCTCGGTTGGCGGGAGATGCTCGGGTCGTTGCTCTTGATGGGCGGGGTCCAGGTGGGCGACGACCTGATCGACTGGTCGGCCGACCGCGGCGCCGGCCGGCGATCCCTGGTCGCCCGGTGGGGTCTCGGCGAAAGCCTCTTTGTCCTGACCATCGCCTTCGTTCTCGGGTGGTGCCTCGCGCCCGTCAAGACCACCCTGGTCGGGGCGGTCAGTGCCGGCCTTTGGTGGACCGAGCAAGTCTCGGCCAGGTCGAAACGCGGGTCCCCGGCCGATGGAGTCGACTGGGGGGGAAGGCGTGACGATGACCCCGTTCACCCAGACTGAGGTGATCCTGCTGGCGGTCTTGGCCGCCGCCGGGCTCGGCTATGCCGTAGGCCGCCGAATCGGCCGGCTCCAGGGGCGTTCCGAGGGACTCGCCTCCGCCCCTGTGGTCCTCCGGATCGGCGCGTTCGAGGCGGGGTTCTGCCCGATCTGCGGCCAACCGGCCGCGGCAGCAGGCCCGGATGTCGTGGAACTCGGCGGGCCGCACCCTTTGGATGGCGCGAGACCTGGTCCGCCATCCCGGGAATGAAGCCTCGACCGACGCGTTCATACTACTCGTGAACCAAACGTCAAGGCCCCTCTCCTTGACGACGGTCACGGGAAGGACTGATCGCGGGTGCTGCCAAGTCGACGCCAAGCCAAACGGCATGCCCAGCCGCCCATCACCCGGTGGGCGGGAGACCTGGTGGGCACGGTCCGGGCGGCGGTCGTCCGCCGGCGCTCCGCCATAACCTTCATGGCTGCCGTCGTCCTGGCCGGCATGCTGCTGACCGCCGTCCGCTCGGGCGATCTCGCCGGGGTCCTGGCCGTCGTCCTGCTGGCTTCTCTGGTCGCCCTGGCCCTGGATTCGTTCGGCCGGCGACGGTGGTTGCCCGGGTTCGGCGGCAATACCGACTGGCCGATCGGACTGGGTCTGGCCGCCTATGTCATGATTGCCGGCCTGCTCTATGGCGCCGGGGCGCAGTTGCTCCCGCCCGGCCATCCCCCGGGCCAGGGCCCGGCCCACGACCCCCGGCAGACCGGGGCCCTTCAAGGAACGCCCGCCCTTCCTCGGGTCACCGTGACCAGCACGGGTGAGCCCCAGTTCATCGCAACGGTGGTCGGCATCGGCGGTCCGGATCGGATCATCATTGATGGTGACGAGCTCATCGAGCTCGACGGAGTCATCTCGGTCGCCGCCGATGACCCTGCCCTGTCTCAGGTCCTGGACCAGGCCGTCTCGACCCTCGAGACGCTGGTCCTCGGTCGGGTCGTCACCGTGGAGGTCTGCAACCCCGGCCCGCCGCTCCCCCCGATCGACCCCGGCAGGACCCCGGTCTGGCGGGCCAAGGTGTTCGTCAAGAGACCGGCTGACGGCCTTGAAGTGTCGGTCAACGAGGCCGTCGGGCAAATCCTGTCGCTGCCCATGGCCCGGCCGTCTCCCGGCCCGAATGGGGGCACCCAAAATGGGACAGGCCGGTCCGACGACCAGGGACGCGGCAAGGGACAGACCAGCCCCGGCAACCCGCCCCGACGTCCCCCCGCCAAGTCGGAATAGGTCGGTGGCAGCTGTCCAGGGTCCCCGCGGGCGGCCTGACTCGGGCACGGCGCGCGGACGGGTGTGAGTAAAGTTAATGTTGGTCTGAAGTAGGAGACCTGGGCAGAAAGAGGGACGAGAGGGTTCCTCTCCGAAGTGTTTGGTTGCGAGCACAAACACAAGTAGGAGGGGTGGACCTCTCGCCCATGGCACAATT
>DASXUT010000143.1 GCA_036504675.1 Bacillota bacterium
CCGAGAAGAACAAGTCGAAGTAGCGAGTCAGGACGTGGACGACGAAGACCGACAGGCCGATATTGACCAGCCAACCGAGGCGTTGACGGATGCCGAGGACGATGACCCCGACCGTTCCGCCGAGGAGGAGGAGGTTGAAGAGGATGACCCGGGCCGCCGCTCCCGGAACGTCGGCCAAGATAGCGGCGACGCCGAGGACCCCTAGGGCCGGCAGAAGGAAGACCCGCTCCGATCGCCCCGTCCGCCAGTAGGTCCAAGCGGCGATGGCCAGCCCGACGACCAGGATGACCTCCCCGGCGATCAGGTCGGGCGGGCCGACCAGGAACGGCGGTAGTGGCGGGCCGGGGGAGTACCCGACCCGTCCGAAGGCCAGGCAGTAGATCCCGCCCAGCCCGGCGAGGGCTCCCGTCGAAAGGTAGGCCCGTGGGTCCCCCAGCCCGGCCAGACCAATCGGGGTCACCGCCAGACCGTACAGGAGGATCAGCCGACCGGCCGTCGGCAGAGGGTTGAAGGATCCGGCCCCGTAGAGGTGAGCGGATACACCGATAAGGAACCAGAGGAGGAGTCCGGCCAGTACGGCCCATTCGACCATCCATGCCCTCAAGCGACGGGCGGCGGGCAGCACCAGCAACAGGAGCATGGCCGGGTAAAGGACAGGATACGTGCCGGCCGCAGTCTGCGCGGAAATGGTCCAGATGGTCAGGGTCGCGGCACTCAGGTAAAGGATGGGCTGGGAACTGGTCACCCAGGCGACCGGGAGCACCCCCGCGCCCCACACCAGGAAGCCGGTGGGCCACTGGCTGTCGAAGTGGAAGACCTGAGCGATGAGCCAGATGCCGGCCCCGTAGAACAGCGCCCCCAGGAAGATCAGGGCCTGCCCCAGCCGGGGGTGGTCCTTCCTCCGATAGGCCAGATGAAATCCCAGGCCGTAGGTGGCGGCGATGACGGCGAGGACAGAGGCCACCTTCACCCACGCCGCGATCTTCGGCCAGTTGGCGGAGAAGAAGAGGATCGTCCCGGCGGCCACCAGGGTGCGTCCCAGGAGACTGAGGATGAGGACCAGACGGTCTCGGCCGGCGGCGACCGGTTCCGGGTAGAGACCAAGGATCGAACCACGTTGATCCTCGCTGATCAGTCCGCGGCCGACCCAGCCGGATGATTCATCACGGAGGGCCGAACTGAAGTCGCGGGGAAGACCGCCACTTGCCATTCCCGGACACGTCCTTTCTCGCTTGAACCTGACGGATGGTCGCCCAGCAAGCCTACTGGTAGGAGGTTGGCGCTTTCCTCTTTCAGCGGGCGAGGTGGCAGGCCCTGGGGATCAGCGGCCGCCCGAGGCCGCCCCCTTGCCCATTTGCCTCCTCTGGAAGAGGGAGACCCCGGCGGCGAAGTAGGCCGCCGACAGAAGGGCCAGGGCTCCCAATTCGTAGCTCACCCCGCCCAGCCCGGAGCCGTAGGTCAGGACCTTGTTGAGGGCGGCCACGGCGTGGGTCGGCGGGAGGAGGTCGAAAAGGCCGACGGTCCGGCCGGCCACGGTGAATACGGCGACCTTCGAGATGGGGAAGATCGAACCGGAAAAAAACATCAGCAGCATCAGCGGGAAGTTGGCGATGACGAAGGCCTCATTGCTCGTCCGCGAGAAGGCGGCGACGATCAGGCCGACACCGACCACCGAGATGGCGGTGACGGCACCTATGGCCACGGCTACCCAGAGCGGGCCTTGGCTATGGAAGCCCACCGCCTTGGCGGCCGCCAGGGAGAGGACCACCGAGACGAGGCCGATCAGCACCTGAGCGCCGCTGATGCCGGCCAGGTACTGGAGGGAGGTCAGGCGGCTGAGGCGGAGGCGGTCGAGGGTTCCCGCCTCGCTCTCCCGGGCGATGCTCATGGACGCCGGGAAGATCAGCATGATCACGGAGAAGATGATCAGCCCCGGGGTGTAGGAATCGAGGTCGGTGGCCACACCGGAGGTGCCCAGGGCCTCTTCGGCGACCTGGACCGGCCGGAGCCAGCCGGTCGCCCCCTGGCAATAGGCATCGATGACCGCGTCGGCCAGGGGGGCGGCGATCAGGTACTGAGGGTTGGTCAGGTCACCGACCAGGGCCCTGACGACGAGGACCCCATCGGCCACGGTGACGTCCGAGCCGGGACCGAGGGCCCGCACGGCGGCCGCGGCCCGCTCGCCGGCCGAGCCGTCGCTCTGGAGGTCGACCTCGAGAACGTCGCCCTCGCCGGCCCGACGCTTGAGCTCCTCCGGCCGGTCGAGGACGAGGAGGCGACCGTGGTCGATGATCGCCACTCGGTCGGCCAGTCGGTCCGCTTCGTCCATGTTGTGGGTGGTGAGGATGATGGTCTTGCGGCGGCGCAGGGACCTGATGTAGTCGCGGACCATGACCCGACTCTGTGGATCGAGCCCCGCCTCCGGTTCGTCGAGGACGACGAGAGGCGGGTCGTGGACGAGGGCCATGGCCAGGTTGAGCCGCCGCTGCATACCGCCGGAGAGGGTCCGCGCCAACCGGTCCCGCTTGTCGGCCAGGCCGAGGGCGTCCAAGAGGGTGGACGCCCTTCCGCGGCCCACCCGGGGCGGGACGTCGTACATCTCCGCGATCAAAATCAGCTGCTCGAGGCAGGTCAGCTTGCCCCACAGGACGACCTTCTGCGGACAGACCCCGACGAGTGACCGGACCTCCCGGGGAGCGGCGCCCGGGGCCGATCCGATGACCACCCGGCCCGCGTCTGGCCTGAGCATGCCGGCGATCAGGTTGATCGCCGTCGTCTTGCCGGCTCCGTTCGGGCCCAGGAGGCCGAAGACTTCTCCCGGCTGGACCTCGAAGGACAGGCCATCGACGGCGACGACGTCGCCAAAGCGCTTGGCCAACCCGTCGATGATCAGTTCGGGGGGAGGCGAGGCGAACCCGTCCATGGTCGACTCCTTTCCATTCCGGGGTGCCGGGGTTTCGGGAGGAATAGCCTTTCGGCCGGTGAACTGAGGCTGTCGGTGACCGGGGCAAGGTGTCCACAGGGACCTTCGACGCCCGAGGCCAGCATATCCTGCCGGGACTGATCGACCAGAAGAAGCTGACCGAGCACCAGTGGGCGGTGCGGCCGGGGTCCATGCCCATCAGGGGGTACTCTCCGAATGGTGACCGCGCTCAAGCCGTTCGAGTACGGCCGGGTCCTTGGTCTGTTCGAGCCGCTGGCCTACAACCTGGCCGTCCAGGCCATCGTCGGAGGGCGCGCGCCGGGGTCGGTCTACGCCGATTTCACCGACCGGCCATCGGTCGGCCTGATCTGGGATGGGAAGGCGATCCTCTTCCTGTCCGGAGAGCCCGAGGCCGGCGTGGAAAGCGGCTTTGGCGAGGTGCTCAGTGAGTCCGTCCTCCCCGAGGTGGCCGACCGCGGCCTGCTCCCCTGGCTCCGGGTGGTCTGCCCACCGGCCTGGGAAGGCCGTCTCGCCGAGGCGCTAGGGGCCGAGTCCATCGACCGGCGGATCCGCTACCACTACTCCCTGCGCGAACTGCGGGTCGATCGGAGGAAGCTCCTCCCCGCGGACTGCCGGCCGATCGCGGTCGACCCCGACCTCTTCGCCGGCGCCGGCCCGCTCGGCCTGGACCGGTTGACGGCCGAGATCCTCGGCACCTGGGGGTCGCTCGAGACCTTCTTCGAATGGGGGTTCGGTCAGGCCCTCGTGGCTGAAAACCGCCTGGTCAGCTGGTGCCTATCGGAGTACAATGCCCCGGACGAGTGCGAGCTGGGCGTCGAGACCGTCCGCGACCGGCGGCGGGTCGGCCTGGCCACCATCGCCACGGCGGCCTGCGTCGATTACGCCCTGGAGCGAGGGGTCAGCCCGAAGTGGCACTGCTGGCCGGAGAACGCCGGGTCGGTCGGGGTGGCCCGGGCGGTCGGCTTCATTGAGGACCTGACCTATCAAGTCTACTTGCCGAAATGGGCCGAATTCGACTCGCGATTGGCCGCCCGCGGCTTCTGACGGGTGATCAAGACTCTCCGAAGGTCTGGCCGTCAGATTGGGAAGAATAGTACAGAGCTTCGATTTCAGCCTTTCCGTTCGACAGCGGGAGGAGGCTGGGGTCGGGCGGTAGAATCCTGCCGCATACCAAGAACGGTCGGACCCGGGAGGACGGGTCGGGCCGACGAAGAGAGGGCGAGGGCATGCCGACCGACAAGAAGGTCACCGTCTACACCACCCCGACGTGAGGGTCGTGCGTCAAGGCGAAAGAGTTTCTTTCGCACAAGGGAATCGCCTACGTTGAGAAGGACGTGGCCAGTGACATGGCCGCGGCCAAGGAACTGATGTCCAAGGGCTTCCGTTACGTTCCCGTCATCTACGTCGATGACGAGGTCGTCGCCGGCTTTGACCGGGCTAAGCTGGACAAGCTGCTGGGCTGAGGACCGGCCCGAAGTCAGGGGAATCTCCGATAGCAGGCCGTCAAGGCCTGCTATCGGCATCTATTCCCCAATCTTAACCGGGCGGCCGGGAACAAAAACCACTCCGCCGACGCCAAAAGAGGTGAGAAGAGTGGGTCATCACCACACGGAGGTGCGGAGCAATGAAAGAGCCTATCTATCAATGGCTGACCATCGGCCTCTTGGCCGTCCTGCTGATCCTGGTCGGCCTCGGCGGGAGAATCGCGCCGGCCACACCCAAGCCTGAACATCCGTTGTCCGTGGCCGGGCAGGCCATCCTCGACGCCGTCCCCGACCAGGCCGAGATCCAACTCGGGCTCAACCTGAGGGCGGCCACGGCCCAGGAGGCGCAGAAACAAGGGGCGGACAAGATGGACGCGGTGGTCAAGGCCCTCAAGACCGCCGGGATCAAGACCGAGGACATCCAGACCAAGTACGTCTCGTTGAACCCGGCCTACGATTACACCCAGAACGGTCAGAAGTTCCTCGGCTATGATCTGAACAACGTCGTCAGCTTCAAGACCGGAGACTTCGCCGGCATGGGCGGGATCATCGACAAGGCCGTCGCCGCCGGGGCCAATCGCGTCGACAGCCTTCAGTTCAAGGTCAAAGACAAGAGCAAGTTCAACGCTCAGGCCATCGACCAGGCTATCGCCGACGCCAGGGCCAAGGCCGAGGCGGCCGCGAAGACCCTGGGAACGAAGATCGTCGGGGTCAAGTCGGTCAGCATCCAGGATCAGAACTACGTCCCCGGTCCGGTCTACCGCGACATGGCCATGAAGCAGGCCGGCGCCGCCGCCAGCACGCCGATTGAGCCGGGACAGGTGCAACTCCAGGTGACGGTGGCGGTCGAATTTATCGTCAAGTGAATCATGCTGGGCAGTGAATCGTACGGCAATTGACCATCGCCCGCGAACCGTGGTACAATTTGATCAAACCACATAGCGGGACCTTCGGGGCAAGGTGAGAGCGCCCCGGCCGCGCGCGGCAATCGCCGCGACGGTCAAAGCGCTCAATTCCTGATCGGCGGTAAGGCCTGAAGAAGGCCGAGCCCGCGAGCCGCCCACTGGGGCGGCAGATCCGGTGAAAAGCCGGGGCCGACGGTAAAGTCCGGATGGAAGAGGGTCAGCGGTCCTTGACTGGCGAGTCGCGGGATGATCATCCCGCGGTCGCGCGCAAGCACGTTGACGGAAAAGCCCCGGGGGAATCTCCCCGGGGCTTTGTTCGTTCAGGCGTCCGCGGGTCCCGTGAGAAAACGGAGGGTCAATGGAATGGCTGGGACGACCAACAGGACTCGTTTCTTCGTCAGGATCGGCATTCTCATCGCGATGGGTCTCGTTCTGCGCTACCACCTACTGCAAGTGTCGATCTTCCCGCCGGCTGACTTCCTCAAGTACGACCCGGCCGACATCCCGGCCCTGCTGGCCGGCTTCGCCATGGGACCCCTGGCCGGCTTCATCGTCGAGATCGGCAAGAACCTCTTGGCCATGGCCGTGGGGATGGCCCCCGGCGGGATCGTCGGGGAAGCCGCCAATACCCTGGCCGGCGGGGTCTACGTGATCGTCGCTTCAATCATCTACTGGCGGCGAAAGACCCGGGCGCAGGCGGTCGGCTCGATGGTCGTGGCGACGGCGGCCGCCGCGCTGATCATGGCCATCGCCAACTACTACATCTTCCTGCCCCTCTGGGGCATTCCCATGAGCCAACTCAAGCACTACGCGATCAGCTTCATCCTGCCCTTCAACCTTCTGAAGTTCGCCATCTCCTCGGTCCTGACGTTCCTCCTCTACAAGCGGGTGAGACACTACTTGGGGTGAGACCTCGAATTCCGGACCAGGCTTCGAACGACCCCACCGATCAGCGTCAGCCAACGGGCGCCGGCCATGACAGGCCGGCGCTTTGCCGTACCCTCTTCGCGCCTGGCCCTTCGTGCCGCCCCGGGGAGGATTCCGACGCCGCCAGAACGAATGCGTAATTCTGGAAACGCGCCTTAGCCGGCCGACCTTGGGGGAGGAAGCAGCGGTGTCAGCATTACTCGAGGCCCTCGAAAAACTTGGAATCCCATCTCGAGACCGAAACGAGCTTCCCGACTCCGGCCGGACCTTTCCGGACGGGGCCCATTACCGGATCGAGATCGCCGGAGTGGAGGGGGTCCCGGCCCTCGAAGCCCTCATCGATGAAAGCCTCAAACGGAACACGCCGGTCCACCGGGTCATCGCCACCGTCGGAGGGGCCACCCTCCTTACCCAGAGCGAGCTCAGGGATTTCGCCCAGCTGGCCCACGAGGCCAAGATCCAGGTCGTCATGGGACCCGCGCCGGTGCGCGGTTGGGACCTCGGTCGGCAGGTGGTAACCTCCGAGGGCTTGGTCTCCGGTTATCGCCTGCGGGGCTCCGACGGCCTGGCCACCTGGCTCAGGGACGTCGAGCGCTGCCTGGAGGCGGGGATCCGGGGCTTTTTGGTCGTCGACGAGGGGATGATCTGGGTCCTCAACGAGATGAAGAAGGCCGGCGCGTTGCCCGAAGAAGTCGTCCTCAAGTGCTCGGTCTTTGCCGGCCACGGCAACGCCGCTGGGGCCAAGGTCATCGAGCACCTAGGGGCCGACTCCTTCAACCCCCTGGCCGACCTGCCCCTGGCGATGCTGGCCTCGATCCGCTCGGCCATCACCATCCCGATGGACGTCTACCTCTACATCGTCGACGCCATGGGCGGGTTCAACCGTTTCTGGGAGGGGGCCGAGATCGCCCGCGTCTGCGCCCCAGTCTACTTCAAGATCGAACCGGGCCTGTCCGAGGCCGGCCTCTACAAGCCCTGGGTAGCGCCGGATTTCCACAGCTTCTGGTGCCGGGAGAAGGTCAAGCACGCGGCGATCATCAACGAACTGGTGCAAAGGGTCAATCCGGCCATCATGGGTTCCGGATCGGGGCCGGCCGATCTCACCCTGCCCAAGCCCCAGTAGGTCGGTCACTCAATTCACCGGCACAACCACCGGGAAGGAGGGGCGACCGTGGAAGAGATGCTGTCCGGCGCCCTCGAGCACCTCGAGCGCGCGGTAAGGATCATCGGACTGCGGCCCGAGGTCCAAGAACTGCTCCGAAGGCCCATGCGGGTGTTGGAATTCCAGATTCCGCTGCGGATGGACGACGGGACCGCGAGGATCTTCACCGCCTACCGAGTCCACCATAATGACGCCATCGGACCGACCAGGGACGGCACCAGGATCCGTCCGGACCTCAGCCTCGACGAGGTCAAGGCCCTGGCCCTGATCATGACCGTCAAACACGCCCTGGTGGGCATCCCGGCCGGCGGTGGCAAGGGTGGCATCGTCGCCGACCCGTCGAAGCTGAGTCCTTGGGAGCTGGAGCGTCTGGTGAGGGCCTTCATTCGGCGCCTTCAGCCCAAGGGAAGCTGGGTCGACGTACCGGGGGCCGACATCGGCACCGACCCGCGGACGATGGCCTGGATGCTAGATGAGTATGAGCAGGTGATGGGCGTCCACCAGCCGACGGCGATCAACGACAAGCCGCCGGAAGTCGGCGGCTCCATCGGCGGCGAGGAGGCCACCGGACGCGGCGTCCATTACCTGACGGTCGAGGAGGCCGAGCGGGCCGGCCTGATCCCGGCCGAGACCCGGGTGGTCATCCAGGGCTTCGGCCAGGTCGGCAGCCACGCCGCGAAGTTCCTCCAGGCCGACGGCTATCGGGTCATCGCCGTCAGCGACGTCAAAGGTGGCGTGAAGAACCCGAGCGGGCTGGACATCCCGGCCCTCCTGGCCCACGTCAAGAAGACTGGCTACGTGGCCGGTTTTCCGTGGGGCGCCCCGGTCTCCAACGAGGAACTCCTGGAGACGGAGTGCGAAATCCTCATCCCGGCCGCCGTTCAAGACGTCATCAACGACAGGAACGCCGCTCGAGTGGAGGCCAAGGTGGTCATCGAGGCGGCCAACGCCCCGGTCACTCCGGACGGGGAGCGGATCCTCCTGGCCCGCGGGGTCGGCGTCGTCCCCGACGTCCTGGCCAACTCGGGTGGGGTCATCGTCTGCCACTTCGAGCGGCAGCAGGGCTTGACCGACTCCTACTGGGACCTGTCGACCGTCCGCGAGCGGCTGAGGACGACCATCACCCGGGCCTACCGAGAGGTCCAAGGACGCAGCCGGGAGGCTGGAATCACGATGCGCGAGGCGGCCTGGTCCATCGCCCTGGGCCGGGTGGCCAAGGCCGTCGAGCTGCGGGGATGGGTGTGAGCAGGGCGGCCGCACCACCGGCGCCGGCCCGGTCCACCGGCCGGCGGCCAGAGAAGGAAAAGGGGCCCCGATGAAGAATGGGTCCGAAGGCGAAAATAGAGTTAGCAGTAGGATAGGGACCGGGGCAGCCCCCCGGAGTGCCTGAGTGAACGAGTGGACCCTAGACCGAGGGTCCACTTTGTGTTTTTCCGGCCCAGGCCTTTCGGGCCGGCCGTTTGACTGGATGACTATCCGCGGGCGGGGGAGGTGAATCGAAACGAGTCCAGAGTCTGTGGTTTCCGCGTTGATCCAAGCCTCAGCGGGTCCCGACAAACCGGCCAACCCGGCCAAGCACGTCGACCTGATCAGGGAGGCGGCGGCCCGGGGCGCTCAGATCATCTGCCTCCAAGAGCTCTTCTCCAGCTACTATTCTGGGGCGGTGCGCGATCCTGGCTGGTTCTTGGCGGCCGAACCGATCCCCGGCCCGACCAGCGAGGTCATGGGGAAGCTGGCCAAGGAGCTGGGCGTGGCCCTCATCGTGCCGATGGCCGAGGCCGGTTCTGGGAGGGGTTCTACTTCCGGCCCGGCGACCTGGGATACCCGGTCTTCCAGACCGCCTTCGCCAAGGTCGGGGTGTTCATCGACTTTGACCGGCATTTCCCGGAAGTCCCGCGGATCCTGGCCCTCAAAGGGGCGGAGATCCTCTACAACCCCTGCACTACGGTGATGGACCTGTCCCGGTACATCTGGTTCATCGAGCAGCGGGGTCACGCCGTGGTCAACGGGGTCTTCGTCGGGACGATCAACCGGGTCGGCCTCGAACCCCTGAACCCCGGGACCTATTACGGGACCAGCTACTTCTGCGATCCCTGCGGCGAGATCCTGGCCCAGGGCAGCCAGGAAAGTGACGAGATCGTCCTGGCGACCCTCGACCTGACCCGGGTGGCCCAGGAGAAGGAACGCTGGAACTTCGTCCGGAACCGTCGCCCCGATACATATGGCGGATTGATCGAGCCCGGCCGCGAGTGAGTTACTGCCAGTGACTTTCGGAGGAAGACAAGGAGGCGTCAGCATGAACCCGACTGTTGAGAAGTTCAAGAAGTACATGTTCCCGGCCATCGGCGTGTACTACAAGGAACCGATCGTGGCCAAGAAGGGCGAGGGGATGTACCTCTACGATGATTGCGGCCGCAAGTACCTCGACTTCTTCGGCGGGATCCTGACCACCAGCGTCGGGCACTGCCACCCGGCGGTGACCAAGGCCTTGACCGAGCAGGTCCAGACCCTCGTCCACACCTCGACCGTCTACGTCATCCCCCAGATGGTCGCCCTGGCCGAGAAGCTGGCCGAGATCACCCCGGGCGACCTTCAGAAGTCCTTCTTCAGCAACAGTGGGACGGAGGCCAACGAGACCGCCATCCTCCTGTCGAAGCTCTTCACCGGGCGGCAGGAGGTCATCGCCCTGCGGCACGCCTACAGCGGCCGGTCGATGCTGGCCATGTCGGTCACCGCCCACGCCCCCTGGCGGGCCGGCGGCACCCACGTCCTCGGGATCAAGCACGCCCATGCCGCCTACTGCTACCGCTGCGCCTTCGGCCAGACCTATCCCAATTGCGAGCTGCGCTGCGCCAAGGACATCGAAGAACTGATCCAGACCGAGACCTCGGGCCAGGTGGCGGCCTTTATGGCCGAGCCGATCCAGGGCGTCGGTGGTTTCATCACCCCGCCCAAGGAGTACTTCAAGGAAGCCGTCGGGATCGTCCGCAAGTACGGCGGTCTGTTCATCTGCGACGAGGTCCAAACGGGCTTCGGCCGTACCGGCGGGAAGATGTTCGGGATCGAACACTACGGGGTCGTGCCGGACATCATGACCTTCGCCAAGGGTCTGGCCAACGGGACCCCTATCGGGACGACCATCACCCGGGCCGAAGTGGCCGACTGCTGGAAGGGGCCGACCATCTCGACCTTCGGCGGCAACCCGGTGTCAAGCGCCGCCGCCCTGGCCACCCTGGAGGTCATCGAGAAGGAGAATGTGGTCAAGAACGCTGAAGTCATCGGCAACCACCTCCGCCAGGGGTTGCTGGCCATGCAGGAGAAGTACCCGTGCATCGGTGAGGTTCGCGGGATGGGCCTGATGATCGGGGTCGAGGTGGTCAAGGCCAACAAGGAACCGGCGGCAGACCTCGTCGTTCAGATCTTCGAGAAGACTCGCGAACTCGGGTTGCTCATCGGCAAGGGTGGCCTGTACAACAACGTCATCCGGATCACCCCGCCGATGACCGTCGGCCAGGCCGACGCCGATGAGGCCCTGCGCGTTCTGGACCAGGCTTTCGCTTCCCTGCCGAAGTGAGCTGACCCCAGGCTGACCCCGGTCGTCCCGATCAGGCCATGTCTGCCCCACCCAGGAGGGCTGAGATGGACCCGGCAATCACTTCAACGTCCATGGGCTGGGCCCGGAAAAGGCCGCCTTGTGCCTTCTCCTGGCCAGCTCCCGCGAGGAAGAAGCCCGGCTCAAGCAGACCCTCGAGCGGACGGGCCTGTACAAGTGCGCCGTTACCGAGGTCGGGGCGAAGCTGGCCGGGTTCAAGCAGAAGGTGGTCGGGTCGGTGGTCGCCGCCGCCCTCGACTGCGGGGTCGTCTCACGCACTCCCCATCACGTCCATGCCCTCATCCACGCGGCCCATGAGGCCTGCCAGCCGTTCCTCGACAGTGCGCTGGTCGAAGACCTCGGGGTCAAGGTGGCGATCGTCCGCGACAGCCGATGGGTGGTCGTGGCCATGTTCGGCGAGTGCGCCGCCCACCACCTGACCGACCACAAGCAGGTCGGGTTGGGTGTCATGCACATGGCCTATTGAGTTTTCGCCGCAACCTTCGAAAAGAGGAGTCGTTGCCAAGATGGCCATCAAGAGGCTGCGCTACTTTGTCGACGGCGAATGGCGGGAGACGAAGTCCGGCAAGTACATGCCGGTGACCAACTCGAGCACCGGCGAGGTCATGGCCGAGGCCCCGTGCTGCACGGCGGACGAGGTCAACGCGGCCGTCGCCGCCGCCGCCAAGGCCTTCCCGGACTGGTCGGACACGCCAATCACGGCCCGCGTCCAGTATATGTTCAAGTTCAAGGCCATTCTCGATCAGCACCTCGACGAGCTGGCCACCCTGACCTCGATGGAGCTCGGCAAGAACATGGACGAGGCCCGGGGGGACATCCTTAAGGCCATTGAGGTGGTCGAGCTGGCCTGCGCCCTCCCGGTGACGATGCAGGGCGATTCGCTGATGAACGTGTCCAACGGCATCGACACGGTGATGTACCGCGAGCCTGTCGGGGTCTTCGCCGGCATCGTCCCGTTCAACTTCCCGGCGATGATCCCTTACGGCTGGATGATCCCCCTCTGCATCACCACCGGCAACACCTTCGTCCTGAAGGCCGCCAGCCAGACCCCGCAGACCGCCCTCCGCATCGCCGAGCTCCTCCAGGAGATCGGCCTGCCGAAGGGGGTCGTCAACATCGTCACCTGCAGCCGCAACGAGGCCGAGTTGCTCCTCAAGCACCCAGACGTCAGGGGTATCTCCTACGTCGGCTCGACCAGCGTCGGCCGGCACATCTACGCCACCGCCGCCGCCAACGGCAAGCGGGTCCAGGTCCTCGGTGAAGCCAAGAACCACGCCCTGGTCCTCCGCGACGCCCACCTGGAGCAGGCCGCCC
Organism: Bacillota bacterium; assembly: GCA_036504675.1. Lineage (NCBI taxonomy): Bacteria > Bacillati > Bacillota > Bacillota bacterium. Next base: position 12,350 of record DASXUT010000143.1, read on the forward strand.
ACGTCATCATCAACTCCACCTTCGGCTGCGCCGGGATGCGCTGCATGGCCCTGCCGGTCGTCTGCGTCGAGGATGAGGTGGCCGACGAGTTCGTCTCCTACCTGGCCAGGTTCGCCAAGGAACGGAAGATCGGCTGCGCCTATGATCCCAAGACCGAGCTGGGCCCGGTGGTCTCGGCCGAGCACAGGCAGTCGATCATCAACTGGATCAGCAAGGGCCTCGAGGAAGGGGCCAAGCTGGTCCTGGACGGACGCAATGTGGTCGTCCCCGGCTTCGAGGGCGGCTTCTTTGTCGGGCCGACCATTCTCGACCAGGTCAAGCCGGGAATGAGCGTCGGCGATACCGAGATCTTCGGGCCGGTCACCTGCATCAAGAGGGTCAAGGACTTCGAGGAAGGCCTGGCCATCATGAACGCCAGCCCGTACGCCAACGGGTCCTGCATCTTCACCGAGAGCGGCCATGCCGCCCGCGAGTTCGCCAAACGGACCCACGGCGGGATGGTCGGGGTCAACGTCGGCATCCCCGTGCCCATCTCGGTCTTCCCCTTCTCCGGCCACAAGAACTCGTTCCTCGGCGACCTCCACGTGATGGGTCGCGACGGGATGATCTTCTACACCGAGTCGAAGTCGGTCACCCAGCGTTGGTTCGGCCGGGCCAAGCGGGCGGAGAAGGTGTCGACCTGGGAGGGGACGATCACTCGGAAGTAGGGAAGGGTCATCCGATCACTCGATTGCCCGATTGCCCTCAAGAGCAGTTCCTATCGATCCCCAGGCCCAAAAGGCAAGACCCGCCCGGCGACGCCGGACGGGCCTTTTCCTTTCTGGTGGCTTTCGGGACGGTTTCGCGGTCCCGCGGCTCATTCACCCCGGAGCCGCTTGATGGTCGCCTCGGCTTCCCGCCGTCGCCGGGCCGTCTCATCCTCGTCGAGCTCCAGACGGACAGTGAGGACGCTGCCCTCCCGAGCGCCGGCCGGCAATTCGGCCGCGGGCAACTCGACCGTCGAGTCGCCCCACTCGAGGACGGCCAGTTCTCCTTCAATTCGGTCGACGATAACCTTCATCGGCTCACCTCCTCATCGCTCCGCCTTGACCCTGACCGACTCCCCGTCGGTGGAGATGACGATCGTCCCTTCCAGATCGGTCCGGTGAACGATCACCGCCCTTGCCTTCAGCCGGTCCAGGGTGACCTTGGCGGGATGGCCGTAGCTGTTCCCGGCTCCCACCGAGATGACCGCGGTGCTCGGCTTGACCTTGGCCAGCAAGGCCTCGGTGGTCCCGCTGTCGCTGCCGTGGTGACCGACCTTGATCACGTCGCTCTGGATCGCGACCGCCGAGGCCAGGAGGTCCTTCTCCTCGGCGGCCTCGGCGTCGCCCATCAGGATGGCGGCGAAGCGGCCATAGGTCAGACGGACCACGGCCGAACTGTTGTTGGCGTCATCGGTCGGGGCCTTCGGGGCGAGGAAAGCGAAGCCCAGCCCAGCCTCGAGGTCCACGGCCACCCCGGCCCTCGCTTCGTGATAGGGTATCTTCAAGGACTCGATCAGTCTGAGCAGGTCGGCGTAGGTCTCCGTGGTCGCCGGGTAGCCCGGGTCATAGATCGCCTTGACTGGGAAGGCCTTGAGGACCTTGGCCATCCCGCCGATGTGGTCGGTGTGCGGGTGGGTGATGACCATCGCATCGAGCTCCTTGATCCCGGCGGCCTTGAGGTAGCCGACCACGACGTCGCCGCCGGCCGACTCACCCGCGTCGATGAGGACCGCGCGGCCGCCCGGCGTCCGGATGAGGATCGCGTCGGCCTGCCCGACGTCGATGAAGTGGAGTTCGAGCGGGTCGCCGTGGCCCGTCACCGTGGAGGGCGCGGGGGGCGGCGGGGCGGGGGCCTGCGCCCGGAGGCAACCGGCCGCGTTCCAGACGAAGCCGGCGACCAGCAACCCGACCAGACAACCGAGGAAAAACCGGCGGAGGGAGAGGTTCCTGTGGATGAGCGGACGCACGTTGCTTCCTCCTGATCGGGCCGCCTTGCCCGCCGACCCCAGGGCTGGCCAAGCAAGGCGAAGGGGCCTGCCCTCTCCTATTCGCCATTTGGCTCCGGAGCTCCCCCCGAGCACCGGGACAAGAAGAGACCGTGGTCATGGGTGGCCACGGTCGTCGGCCTTGGTCAAGCGAGCCGGCTGGCTGGCTCCGATCACGGCGCCCCCGGCGGCTCGATCAGGTTGGCCTGAACCAGCAGGGCGGCGTCATTCAGGATGGTGGCCACCGGACCCTCCGCCCGGACCCGATGATCCTCTCCCAGGACCAGGGCCGTATCGCCGACCCGGGCGGCCAGATCGAGGTCGTGAGTGGCGGTGACGATGGTCTTGCCGGCCCGGTGCAAAGCTCGCAGGAACCGCACCAGCCAGGCCCGGGAACGCGGGTCGAGCCCGGCCGTCGGCTCGTCCAACAAAAGGACTTCCGGCCCCAGCGAAAGGACGGACGCCAGGGCGACCTTGCGTTTCTCGCCGCCGCTCAGGTGGAAGGGGGCCCGCTCGGCGAGGGGCTCGAGGCCCAGGAGGGCCAGGCTCTCCAGGACCCGCCGCCGCAGGGCGACTTGGTCCAGGCCCAGTTGGCGGGGGCCGAAGGCGACCTCGTCGGTGACGGTCGGCGAGAACAGCTGGGCGTCGGCATTTTGGAAGACGAGGCCCACGCGGCGGCGGAAGGCGTGGGCGAAGTCCCGATCGCGCAAGGCGTCGGTGGTCAACGGTTGATCGAAGGCGGTGAGCTCGCCGGCGGTCGGCGAGGCCAGCCCGGCCAGCAGTCGAAGCAGGGTGGTCTTACCCGAAGCGTTGGCCCCGAGAAGGACCAGGCTCTCGCCGGGGGCGATGGTCAGGGTGACCCCGTCGAGGGCCGTCGCGCCCGGTCCGTAGCTGAAGGACACGTCATCCAGGCGGTAGATGGGCAAGGTTCAACCCCCCAGGAGGCCGAGGATCCGATCGAAGATGAAGAGCAGGTAAGCCAAGGCGACGCCGGCGGCCAGGCGGAGGACTGACCGGCTGGTGAGGACCGGCGGTCGGTCGAGCTTAATCGTCCCGTCGTAGCCCCTGGCGACCATGGCCTCCTGGACTTCGTCGCTCATGGCCCGGGCGCGGGTCAGGGCCGAGCCGATCACCCCGGCCGCGAAGCCGCGGTCGGCGGCGAGGCTCAGCCGGCCGACCGTGCGGGCCCGGCGGGCCTCGAAGGTCTCGAGGGCCGCTCCCATGGCCACGAACAAGTAGCGGTAGGCCAGATCGAAGACGGAAACGAAGGCCGCCGGCAGACCCAGCCCCTGAAGGGAGGCGAGGAGCCGGTCCCAGCGGGTAGTGAGGGTGAGGACGGCCGCCAGGGTCGCCGACCCGGCCGCCCGCAGGACGAGGAGGACGGCGCCGCGGAGGCCGGTCCAGGTAACAGCCAGGTCGGACGGGAGGGCCAATGGCCCGACGTGGACCGGGCCGACCACGTGATAGGCGTAAAAGGCCACCGGCCCCGGCCTGACCCAATCGAACGCCGAGGGCAGGGCCATGACCGCCGTGAAGGCGGCCACCAACAGCCAGACCCGGCCGAGCAGGAAGGAGGCCGGGACTCGCGAGCGGGCGGCCGCGAAGACCACGGCCCCCGTCGCCAGGGCCAGGGTCAGCGGGCTGCGGACGACGGCCACGGCCAGGATGAGGGCCAGGAACGAACCGAGCTTGACTCTGGCGTCGAGACCTTGGAGGAAGCCGGGGCGGCGGGCGATCTCCTCGGCGAAGACGGCGTGCCGGGTGGTGTGGGCCATCTCGGCCAGCGTGTGATCGATGAAGGACTCGGCCCCCCGGCCGCGGCCGCGCCTCCCCGGCCGGACCGCCTGGGCGTCGCCTTCCGGCCGGCCAGCGTCCTGCTCCAGCAGCCACGCCGGCAGACCGGGCAGGCCGCTCTGGGCCTCAGGATGGGCCGGCATGGGTTCGCCTCCTCCCGGCGATGATTAGCCCGCCGGCGATGATCCCGATCACCGCCAGGCCGACCAGCCCCGACACCAGGTACCCGAGGATGGCACCAGACTTGCTGCCCGTAGCCTCCAGAGCGCCCAGGGTGTAGTCGGGGAGAAGGGAATGCCACCAGGCGGACAGCCGTACCAGGCCGCTCGGCGCGTATCCAAGGCGGTCGCCCAGTTCCCCAAGGCCCCATTCGCCCCAGGCCGTCCCCTTGGCCAGCAGGCCGATGGGGGTCAGGACGACGAGGATGCCCAGAGGGACGAGGAGGGCTCGATAGGCCGGCCGAGCCCGACCGTCCATCGCCGCCGCCCCGGTCGTCGTCGCTTCCGCGACCCCCGGCTCACCGGCGAGCATGTTCGGCTGGGTCCGGAAGATGTAGGCCAGGGCCAAGCCGGTCACGGCGGCCTCGACCGGGCCGGCGACCAGGAAATGGGCGATGGCCATCGCCCCGAGGGCCACCTTGAGACCATAGGGGCTATATAGCGGAACCCCGGCGGCGGTGTGGAAGAGGGCCGGCTGGATGCCAAGCTCGAAACCGGTGGCCAGGCCGGCCAGGACGATTCCGACATAGGCGCCGACCGAGGCGGCCGCGTAGTAGCGCCACGAGCCCGGGGCGGAGCGCCCGCGGATCAGCCTGAAGATGTAGTACCCGGCGAAGGGCAGGATGACCGCCATGTTCAGGGCGTTGGCCCCGTAGGCCAGGATTCCCCCGTCCCCGAAGAAGAGGGCCTGGATCAAGGTGGCGACCGAGAGGGCCAGGGTGGCCGCCCACGGCCCGAGGGTGATGGCCAGCAACGTCCCGCCGACGGCGTGAGCGGTCGTCCCGTCGGGGACCGGGATGTTGATCATCATGATGACGAAGGAGAAGGCCGCTCCGATGGCGATGAGGGGCACCCGCCCGACGTCGAAGCGGGCCGAGACCTTGCGGGCCGCCCGGTTCCAGATGGGAAGCATCATCCCGGTCAGGACGACCGACGTCGATGGGCTCAGATAGCCGTCGGGAATGTGCATTGAGCGGGCCTCCCATGAAGACAGATTTCCGGCGTTCGCGACGGATGTCCGGCACGTCCGGCAACGTCGTGGCAATGTCCGGCAACGTCAGGGCAGGTTCTCCCCGGTCGTTCCCAGGACCAGCCGGCCGAACTTGACCCCCTTGACCCCGGTGACGCTGTCGGCCAGGGCCCTCAGGTCGCCCGCTCGTCCCTTGACGACCAGGATCTCCAGGCAGTTGTCGTGGGACAGGTGGACGTGCGCCGTCGAGACGATGTTCTTGAAGGCCTGATGCTGGATGTCGCCGACCGTCTTGCCGGCGTTGCTATGGTGGTCGTAGACGAGACAGATGGCCCCGGCCACCTCGGTGTCCTCGTCCTCCCAACGGCTCTCGGCGATGGCCGCCCGGATCAGGTCGCGAATGGCTTCCGAGCGGTTGGCATAGCCCTTCTTATCGGCCAACCGGTCAAACTGCTCGAGCAGCGCCGGCGGCATCGAGACGCCGAATCTCATCAACTGTTCCACCTTGGTCCCTCGCAATCGTGGTCCATCTACGCCCATCATAGCATTGGTGGCACATTTTGGCCATATCGTGTTACCAGGAAAGGAGTGACAAGTCCCGTAGCCAGCCGTCTAGACCGGCGAAATCTGGTCTTTCGGCCGGCCGCCGCCGGGGCGCGGTCGGCAGGGATTCTTGCCCAGTGCAAGGAATTAGGCAAGTGTCTCGATTCCGACTTCCAAGGACGACCGGCCGATCCGGCTTTTGGGAAAGGGGGCGACGTCGGGCGCCAAGGACCCCCGTCGTGACGCGAGAGAATTTTTGGTGAGGAGGTATTGACGAGTGCGGGACGTTTACGTGGTCTCCGGGGGGATCACCAAGTTCTCCAAGGCCTCCCCGAACAAGGACTTCCGCTACATGGTCAAGGAAGCCTTCGACTACGCCATGAACGACGTGCCCAACCTGACGTTGGATATGATCGACGGCAGCGTGGCTTCCTACTTCTCCGACCACTTCACCCGACAACTGATGGCCGGCATCATGGCCCAGGACTACCTGGGCCTCTGCCCGAAACCCAGCCGGCGGATCGAATCCGGCGGGGCCACCGGGGGGATGTGCTTCCAGTCGGCCTGGGAGGCCATCGCCTCGGGCCGGCTGGACGTCTGCCTGGCCTACGGCTTCGAGACCATGTCCCGGGTCAACACTTGGAAAGGCAATGAGTTCATCGCCCTCGCTTCGGACACCAACTTCGACTACCCGGTGGGCGGGTTCTACACCGGCTACTACGCGATGATGGTCCAGCGGCACATGCATGAGTTCGGGACCACCGTCGAGCAGATGGCCTCGGTCTCGGTGAAGAACCACGGGAACGCCATGCACAACCCGTACGCCCAGTATCCGATGGAGCTGACGATCCAGGACGTCCGCAACTCCGAGATGGTCGCCACGCCCCTGACCCGGCTCGACGTCTGCGTCATGTCCGACGGCGCCGCCTGCGTCATCCTGGCCTCCGAGGAAATGGCCCGGAAGCTGACGGACAAGTTGGTCAAGGTCATCGGGGTCGGGACGGGCACCGATTCGATGCGCCTGGCCGACCGGCCCCACGGCGACGTCATTCTGCTGCCCCACGAGAAGAAGGAGGACTACGCTCACCTCAAGTATCCAGGGGTCCACTCCTTCCGGGGCGGCCGCATGGCGGCCAAGCTGGCCTATGAGATGGCCGGGATCACCAATCCGCCGAAGGAGATCGACTTCGTCGAACTCCATGATGCCTTTACCTCCTCTGAGATCCAGACCTACGAGGACCTCGGGTTCTGCAAGTACGGCGAGGGCGGCCGCTTCGCCGAATCCGGCGCCGCCGGCCTCGACGGCGAAGTGCCGGTGAACCCCTCCGGTGGCCTCCTGGCCTGCGGACACCCGGTCGGGGCCACCGGTCTGATGCAGGCGGTCTTCGCCCTCTGGCAGCTCCAGGGGACGATTGAGAAGCACTTCGGCAACGACCGCCTGCAGGTCAAGGACGCGCGCCGCGGGCTGATTCACAGCCACGCCGGGACGGGGACCTACATCACCGTCAGCGTCCTCGAGAGGGGGTTTTAGGCCGTGGCCGACGTCAAGAAGATCAAAGTCCCCGAAACCCAGGAGGGGACCGTGGTCTACAACCTCGATCCCCTGATCGTCAAGTCCCACTACGAGATCGACTACATCCACAGTTACGCCCAGGATTCGCCGTTCTTCGCCGGGCTGTCGGCCGGCCGGCTGATGGGTTCGCACTGCCCCAAGTGCGGCTACACCTACGCCACCCCGCGCAGCCACTGCATGCAGTGCGGGGCCAAGACCGACTGGGTCGAACTGCCCAAGGAAGGCCGTGTCCACACCTGGACGACCTGCCACTTCGGTTCGGAGGTGTTCCTCCCGGAGACCCCCTTCACTCTGATCCTGGTCGAGTTCGAAGGGGTGAACACCCTCTTCCTGTCGCGGCTCATCGGGGTCGAACCGGGCAGGGCCGAGATCGGGATGAAGGTCAGGGCCCAGTTCCTCCGGAACTCCAAGTTCCTGCCGACCGACGTCTACTTCGTTCCAGCATAGGGGGAAGGGCACGTGGACTTCCACCTCACCGAGACGCAGGAGATGATCAGGCGGACGGTCCGCGAGTTCGCGCTCCAGGAGGTCGCCCCGGGGGCGGCCGAGCGCGACGAGAAGAGCGAGTTCCCGGCCGAACTGGTCAAGCAGATGGGCGCCCTCGACCTCTTCGCCCTGCCCTTCAGCGAGGAGTACGGCGGGGCCGGGGGTGACTACCTCAGCTACGCCGTGGCCGTGGAAGAGATCTCGCGGGTCGACGCGGCCCTAGGGATCACCTTTGCCGCCCATGTCTCGATCGGCACCTCGCCGATCTACCTCTTTGGGACCGAAGCCCAGAAACGCGAGTGGATTCCCCGCTGCGCCCGCGGCGAGATTCTGGCCTCCTTCGGCCTGACCGAACCGAACGCCGGGTCGGACGCCGCCGGCACCCAGACGACGGCCGCCCTCGTCGATGACCAGTGGGTCCTCAACGGCTCGAAGTGCTTCATCACCAACGCCTCCCACTGCGGGGTGGCGGTGGTCACGGCGGTCACCGAGAAGGGCAAGGGGACCCGGGGGATCACCTCGTTCATCGTCCCCAGAAGCGCACCCGGCTTCAAGACCGGCAAGAAGTACGATAAGCTCGGCCTGAGGTCGTCGGACACGGCCGAGATCGTCCTGGAGGACTGCCGCGTCCCGCAGGAGAACCTCCTCGGGCGACCGGGCGAGGGGTTCAAGCAGTTCATGATGGCCCTCGACGGCGGCCGGATCAGCATCGGGGCGATGGCCCTCGGGATCGCCCAGGGCTGCCTCGACGCGGCCGTCAAGTACGCCCGGGAGCGGGTCCAGTTCGGGCAGGCCATCGGGAAGTTCCAGGCCATCCAGTTCAAGCTGGCCGACATGGCCACCCAGGTCGAGCTGGCCCGCCTGGCCGTCTACCGGGCGGCCTGGCTCAAAGACAATCACCTCCCGTACACCAAAGAGGCGGCCATGGCCAAGCTCTACGCCTCGGAGATCGCCACCCGGGCGGCCCTCGAGGCCATCCAGATCCACGGCGGCTACGGTTACATGAAGGAATACCCGGTCGAACGCTACCTCCGCGACGCCAAGCTATGCGAGATCGGCGAAGGGACCTCGGAGATCCAGCGATTGGTCATCGCCAGACAGTTGGGGTTGTGAACTGACCGGAGCCGGATGAAGGGACGGGACGATCGCCGGGGGCCGAAGGCCGCTGCCGCGGCGGCCCCCGGCGTTGCCAATGAGGGAGGGGTCAGCGTTGGAAGTCAAGCAGCAGGGCGAAGGGCGGCTGTTCACCGACCCGGATGCCAACCGCGCCAGGGAGTACTTTCGCACCAAACCTCGGGCCCTGAAGAGCAAGCTGACCACGGTCAGCGAGGCCGTGGCCAATCTGATCCACGATGGGGACTACGTCGCCGTCGGCGGGTTCGGGACCAACCGTATCCCGACGGCCCTCCTCCACGAGATCGTCCGGCAAAAGAAGAAGAACCTCGGACTGTCTGGGCACACGGCCACCCACGACTTCCAGATCCTCGCCGCCGGCGGCTGCATCGACCGTTGCGACGTGGCCTACGTGGTCGGGCTGGAGGCCCGCGGGCTGTCCCGGAACTCCCGCCGGCTCTTCGAGAGCGGCCAACTCGAGGTGACCGAATGGACCAACGCCGCCCTGGCCTGGCGTTACCGTGCGGCGGCGATGGGCGTGCCGTTCATCCCCGCCCGCAGCATGTTGGGCACCGACACCTTCAAGAAGAGCGCGGCCAAGGAGATCGAGTGCCCCTTCACCGGCGAGACCCTGGTGGCCCTGCCGGCCCTCTACCCCGACGTCGCCCTGGTCCACGTTCACCGGGCCGATGCCTACGGCAACTGCCAGGTCGACGGGATCATGGTCGCCGACCAGGAGCTCACCCGAGCGGCCAAGAAGGTCATCGTCACCTGCGAACGGCTCATCCCCAATGAAGAGATCAGGCGTCAGCCGGAGAAGACGGCGATCACCTACTTCACCGTCGACGCCGTCATCGAGGTGCCCTTCGGGAGCTACCCAGGGAACATGGCCGGCGAGTACTTCTCCGACGAGGAGCACATCCGCGAGTGGCTGTCCGCCGAGGAGGACCCCCAGACCTTCCGGGCCTTCCTCGACAAATACATCTACGGCACCAAGGACTTTCAGGAGTACCTGGGACTGTGCGGCGGTCTGGCGAGGATGCAGAAACTGCGGGCCCTCGAGCTGCTCAGCATCCCGAAGGGGGGCGAGTGAATTGGCCGTGGTCAATCCGGGGGCCGAAGCCGGCAAGGCCGCAGAAGCCGCCAAGGCCGCCGTTCGCTACAACTCGATGGAGCTGATGATCTGCCTGGCCGCCCGCTGCCTCGAGGACGGCAGCACGGTCGTGGTCGGGACCGGCGCCCCCTGTGCCGCCGCCATGCTGGCCCAGAAGACTTGCTCGCCGAACCTGATGATCATGTTCGAGGCCGGCGGGGCGGGGCCGCTCCTCCCCTCGATGCCCATCTCGGTCGGCGATTCCCGGACCTTCTATCACGGCCTCTTTGCCGGCAGCATGGGTGAGATCATGGACGCCTGCCAGCGCGGGATGGTCGACTGCACCTTCCTCGGCGGGGCTCAGATCGACCCTTACGGCAACATCAACTCGACGGTCATCGGCCCGCATGCCAAGCCGAAGGTTCGCTTTCCCGGCAGCGGCGGGGCCAACGACCTGGCCTCCCTGTGCTGGCGGACGATGATGATCACCCCGCAGGACGCCAAGCGCTTCGTCCCCAAGTGCGACTTCGTCACCTCGCCGGGATACCTGACCGGTCCGGGAGCCCGCGAGGCGGCCGGCCTGCCTCCCGGGACCGGGCCCTACAAGGTCATCACCCAGCTGGCCGTGATCGGCTTCGACGAGGCGACCAAGCGGATGAAGGTCGAGGGGCTCCACCCCGGGGTGACCCGCGAGGACGTCATCAAGAACACCGGCTTCGAGCTGCTCTGGGCCGAAGAGGTGTCCACCAGCGAGCCGCCGCGGGAGGAGGAGCTGAGGATATTGAGGGAGCAGGTGGATCCGTACAGGTACATCATTGGGAGAGGGTAACCCGGGTTCAGACACCTTCTCTGTAAGAACGAGAAGCCGCTCCGGATCTTGGCCGGAGCGGCTTCTACCGTCATTGGGCGCCGGGTGGCGGCTAATCAGACTTCCGTCCCGATCCGGTGGCTGAGGTCGCGCAGGCTCTGGCCCAGTCTGGCCAATTCCTGAGCGGCGGCCGCCGCCTGTTGGACCGAGGCGCTGGTCTGCTCGGTCGAGGCGGCCGCCTGGGTCATCGCCGAAGCGATGCTGTGCATGCCCTCCTTCGAGGCCTCCGACGACCGGACGATCTCCTCGAGGACGGCCCTGGCCCGGTCGGTCTTCTCGACCGTCACTGTCACCTGGCCCTGGACCTTATCCAGCGACTTATCGAGGTTGTCGGTCTTGGCGTTGATCCCCTGGACCAGTTCGAGGATTTGCTTGGTCGAACTCTGGGCCCGCGAGGCCAGCTTCCTGACCTCCTCAGCGACGACGGCGAATCCTCGTCCCTGGTCACCGGCCCGGGCGGCCTCGATGGCCGCGTTGAGGGCCAGGAGGTTGGTCTGTTCGGCGATGTCCCTGATGACGTCGAGAATCTCGGTGATCCGCCGGCTGTGGTCCTTGAGTTCCAACATGTCGCGCTTGGACTCGGCGGCCGCCTGGGCGATCGCCCGGCTGGCCTCGGCGGTCTCGCTGACCGTCCGGGCCCCGTTGCCGGCGGCGTCGGTGGACTGTTGGACGGTTTTCAGGACCTCCTGGGTGTTCTCATTGACCTTGCCGACGGTGGCCGCCATCTCCTCACTGACCGAGGAGACCTCTTCGATGCTGGCGGCGAACTCCTCGCTGGTGGCGCTGGTCTCCTCGGCGTTCTTCTGGAGCTCGGTCTCCGCGGCGACCAGGTTGGAGATATCGCGGCACAGCTCGAACCCCCCGATGACCTGGCCCCGACTGTCCTTGATGCCGCCCGCGCTGGCCAGGATGTTCTTCTTGGCCCCGGTCTTGTCGGTGATGACCACCCGAGCCCCGCTGACCGTCTTGCCCGTCGACATGCACTGCTTCAAGGCACAGCCGGAATCACCGATGTTGCTCTTGAAGACCTCGCGGCACTTCAGCTTGTTGACGGTCTCGGCCGGAGAGTATCCGGTCAGGGTGGCGCAGGCATCATTCATGTAGGTGATGGTCAGCTGGGCGTTGGCGACGAAGAAGGGGTCGGAGATCCCCTGGACGATGCTGGTGCTGTACTCTTCCTTGTTCTTGACCTCGACCTCGGCGGCGACTTGGTCGCTGATGTCCCGGATGACCTCGAGGCCTCCGACCACCTGGCCGGTGGGATCGGTGATCACTCCGGCGCTGGCGCTGACCGGGATCTGGCGGCCCGATCGGTGGGTGATGAACACCCGAGCCCCGACCACCGAGTGACCCGAGGCCATGCAGCCCTTGATGGCGCACCCATTATTGCAGATGTCGCTGCGGAAGACATCCTGGCACTTCATCCGGTTGACCGTCTCCGCGGCGCTGTACCCGATCAGTTGCTCGCAGGCCTCGTTCATGTAGACTACGGTTAGCTCAGAGTCGGTTATGAAGAGCGGGTCGGGAAGGCTCTTGACCACGGATTGATAGATGCTGAAGGCGGTGGCCGGCGCCTCCCGGACGGGAGATCCGGCGGTACCCACGGATGATGAACGGACCAGGGCGAAGGCGGCCTCTTGTTTGGCGGCGGCCATGCCTGCCGCTGCGGTGTCAGATGCCGAGGAACAGAGCGATGCGAAGACTGCTCGGTGTCCAGGGTGCGACTCGAAGGTCTTGAAGGAGGTCTGGGCCCCTCTGTAGGGCGGGGGCGATAGAGCGGAGCTGCCTAAGGCATGTTGGCGGCCTTCCTACCAACATGTATCGACATATTCCGACTTTAGTTCAGTTCCAGTTTACATCGCGATGGACTTGCGGTATACCCGGTCTAGGTCCCGGGGACGACGCGCAAGGCGTCTCCAGGAGCAAGCTGGGCGGCAAGAAATATTTGCGCTCCACGCACTTTCGCAAGAAGATTTGCGGCAGGAACCAGACCGTCCACGTTGAATTTCGTTTCGTTCAGGTCTGCTCAGGAGGTGATTGTTCCATGGGCCGTCCGTCGAAGAAGCCGCACAAGCCAGGTTCGGTCCCGCCCGCGGCCTCGCCCGCGGCTTCGCCCGCGCGCTCCGAACTCGAGGCCCGCATCCGCACCGCCTACCCAAGACTCAGCCCGGCCAAGCAGAAGATCGCCCAGTGGATCCTCAGGAACACCGAGGAGGCGGCCTTCTTTTCGGCGGTGATGATCGCCAAGGCCGTCGGCATCAGTGAGTCGGTGGTCACCCGCTTCGCCCTCGACCTTGGCTTCTCAGGCTTTCGCGGCCTCCAGGAGGCTAGTCAGCTGATCCTCCGCGACCGCCTGAAGGTGACCGACCGGCTGCGGCGCGCCTTGGCCGACGAGCACTCGGCGATGAGCCACAGTGTCCGGATCTTCGAACGGGACATGGAGAACATCCGCGAGACCATGGCCGGCGTGTCCGAAGCCGACCTCGAGAAGGCCGCCGACCTCATCGTCAAGGCCGACAAGGTCGGGGTCGTCGGCCTGCGCAGCGCCCTCGCCCCCGGCCTCGTCCTTCACACCTTCTTGAACGAGGTCCTGGGCAACGCCCGCCTGATCATCCCGGGGCTCGGGGATTTCTTCGATTACCTGCGTTTCTGGGGACCCAAGGACGTCGTCATCGGCGCCAGCTTCCTGATGAGCCGTAACTTCACCCTGGACGTCATGCGCTTCGCCAAGGAGCGGAAGTGCCGGGTGATCGTCATCACCGACAGCGCCGTGGCCCCCGTCACCGAGGTCGCCGACCTCATCTTCGTCGTCCGGACGTCCGGCGAGTTCATCTCCTACGCGGCTTCCATGGCCCTCATCGACGCCCTGCTCTATCAGGTGGCGGCGAGGGTCAAAGACAAGTCCGTGGCCCTGGCCAGCGAGACCGAGGGCCTGGTGCGGACCTACTTCGGAAGCCGCGACGAGGAGCGGAACAGATAATCCCGGCCAGTTGAATGAGCCCATAGGAGGGCGTCTTCCGACCTCCGCGCTCGGAACCAGGTCGTCCAATGGTGCCAGGTTTGAGTCAGCAAGACCCAAGTCAAGGAGGCAGAGCAGATGAAGAAGAGATGGTCGCTCCTGGTTTGGCTCGTCGTCTTCGCCATGATCGTCGGGATTTCCGCCGGCTGCAGCGGCGCCAAGACCAAGGAACCAGAGAAGCTCAAGGTGGCCCTCCTCGTCCCCGGCTCGATCACCGACGGCGGCTGGAGCGAGTCGGCCTACAAGGGTCTCAAGAAGGTCGAGTCCGATTTCGGTGCCGAAGTCAGCTACATGCAGATCAAGTCACCCTCCGACGTCGTCGAGGGCTTCCGGGATTACGCCCAGAAGGGCTACAAGATCGTCTTCGGCCACAGCTACGACTATCAGGACGCGGCCAAGCGGGTCGGTCCCGACTTCAAGAACACCATCTTCATCACCAGCGGCGGCACGACCGTCATGGACAATGTCTCGCCGATCTATACCGAGTTTGAACAGGCCACCTACCTCATGGGCGTGGTGGCGGCCAAGATGACCAAGACCGGTACCGTCGGGATGATCGGCAGCCAGGACATGCCGGCCATCTCCAAGACCCTGATCAGCTTCGAGCAGGGCGTCAAGGACACCGATTCCAAGGTGAAGGTCCTGAAGACCTACATCGGCAGCCAGGACGACGTGGGCAAGGCCAAGGAAGCGACGATCACGATGATCAACTCGGGCGCCGACATCTTCTGGGTCAGCGCCAACGCCGCCGGCCAGGGCGCTCTCCAGGCCGTCCGCGAGAACGCCAAGAAGGGCGTCAAGATCTTCGGTTCCTACTCCCGGTGGTCGGACAAGGATCCTGACGTGGTCATCGCCGACGGCGTCATCGACTTCTCCAACGCCTTCAGCGTCATCGTCAAGCAGGTCAAGGACGGCACCTGGAAGTCCGGCACGATCCGGGTCGGGACCAAGGACAACGTCGTCCAGTTCCTCTGGAACGCCAAGATGACCATCCCGCAGCCGGCCAAGGACGCCTACGACAAGGCCCTGAAAGACATCCAGGACGGCAAGATCAAGATCAACATCGGGGCCTATTGATCCAGGGCTCACCGGTTAGCGCCGTTCAAGACTGAGAGGTGAGCCCCCTGTACGCTCTCGAGACCAGGGGCGTCACAAAGCGATTCGGTGCCCTGGTGGCCAATGATCACATCGACATCGGGGTCCGGCCCGGAGAGGTCCTGGCCCTTCTCGGCGAGAACGGCGCGGGCAAGACCACATTGATGAACGTCCTCTATGGTCTCCTGCGACCGGACGAGGGTGAGATCCTGGTGGGCGGGCGACCGGCCGAGCTCCGGTCGCCCCGCCAGGCCATCGACCTCGGGATCGGCATGGTCCACCAGCATTTCATGCTGGTCCCGGCCTTTTCCGTGGCCGAGAATGTCGTCCTCGGGATGCACAAGAAGACCGGCGCGGTGATCTCCAAAGCCCGCCTGAATTCGTCCGTCCGCGAATTCGCCCATCGCTACAATTTCGACCTCGACCCGGAAAGACGGGTCGGCGACCTTCCAGTCGGTCTCCAGCAACGGGTGGAGATCTTGAAGAGTCTCTATCGTGGGGCCCAGGTGCTGATCCTCGACGAACCGACGGCGGTCCTCACCCCCCAGGAGATCGCCGAGCTGTTCAAGGTCGTCCGGCATCTGCAGTCCGAAGGCAAGTCGGTTATCTTCATCAGCCACAAGCTTAACGAGGTGATGGAGATCAGCCAGCGGATCGCCGTCCTCCGCCTGGGCAAGGTGCAAGGGAGCGTCGAGACGGCCAAGACATCCTCGGCCGAGCTGGCCAGGATGATGATCGGCCGGGATCTGGCGGCCCCTTCCCGCTCCCCAGGGCATACCGGTGAGCAGCCGGTACTCTCCATCAAGGGGCTGACTGTGAAGCGGGGCGAGAAGGCCGCCTGCGCCGATCTCTCGCTCGACGTCTGGGGCGGCGAGATCGTCGGCCTCGCCGGCGTCGACGGCAACGGCCAGAAGGAACTGGTCGAAGGCATCCTCGGCGTGGCGCCGGTGGCGGCCGGCCGGGTCACCCTCGACGGTCGTGACATCACCGGCAAGAGCCCGGCCCGGGTGATCGACGCCGGGCTGGCCCTGGTTCCCGAAGACAGGCAGGTCCGTGGCCTGGTGATGGACTTCTCCATCGCCGAGAACCTGATCCTCGAAGGGCACCGGGTGGCCCCCTTCCGTCGCGGCGCCTTCATCGATGATGGGCGGGTCAACCGATACGCCCAGGGACTGGTCAAGGACTTCGACATCCGGACCGGCGGCGGGCCGTCGGCCCCGGTGTCCTCGCTGTCCGGCGGCAATCAGCAGAAGGTCGTTCTGGCCCGGGAAATCTCGCGCGATCCCAAAGCCCTTGTGGTCATGAAACCGACCCGGGGCCTCGACGTTGGAGCGACCGAGTACGTCCACAAGCGCCTCCTCGAGGAGCGGGCCAAAGGAAAGGCCATCCTTTTGGTCTCGACGGAGCTCGAGGAGATCATGGACCTCAGCGACCGGATCGCCGTCATGCACCGTGGGGAACTCACCGGTCTGGTCTGGCCCGACGTCAACCAAGAGGACCTCGGCCAGATGATGACCGGAGCCAAGACCATCTTCACGGCCCTGGCGCCCAAAGGGGGCGGCAGTCGATGAACGGGCGGCAATCGATCAACACCAATTTGCGCCTCAAGATTGTCCTCGGGGCGGCGCGTCAGCTGGCCATCCCTCTCCTGGCCGTCCTGTCGGCCTTCATCGTCGGCATGGTCATGGTCGCCCTGGCCGGATTCGATCCGATCAAGTCCTTCATCGCCCTCCTCGACGGGGCCTTCGGGAGCGGGATCAACTTCACCGAGACCCTGGTCAAGAGCGGGCCATTCCTGTTCACCGGGCTGGGCGTGGCCATCGCCTTCCGCAGCAAGTCGTTTAACATCGGGGCCGAAGGCCAGTTCTACATGGGGGCCTTGGCCGTCAGCTGGCTGGGAGTGGCCCTCGGCGGGCTGCCCGCGGTGGTCCTGATCCCGATCCTGATGGTCGCGGCCTTCGTGTCGGGGGGCATCTACGGGGCCATTCCCGGGTACCTCAAGGCCCGGGTGGGCGCGTCCGAAATCGTCACCACGGTGATGATGAACTCCATCGCCGTCCAGTTCGTCAACTGGATCATCCGCGGTCCCTTGCAGGAGCCGCGGCACTTCTACCCGGAGACGGCCGAGATCGCCGCCTCGGCCAAGCTGCCGGTCCTCATCCATGGGACCAGGCTTCACCTGGGCCTCTTCATCGGCCTGGCGATCGCGGTGCTGGCCTACTACTTCATCACCAAGACCGTCCTCGGCTACCAGATCAGGGCGGTCGGCTCGGGCCCGCTGGCGGCCGAATACGCCGGCATCGATATCAAGCGCAACATCATCCTGGCCATGGCCATCAGCGGCGGCCTGGCCGGCCTCGGCGGGGCGGTCGAGCTGACCGGGGTGACCTGGAAACTCTACAGCAATTTCTCACCGGGCTATGGCTACAGCGCCATCGCCGTGGCCCTCCTGGCCAGGCGGAACCCGCTGGCCGTCATCCTGACGTCGCTGCTCTTCGGGGCCCTGGCCACCGGGGCCAACAACCTACAGCGGGCGGCCGAGGTCCCGGCCATGCTCTCCTCGGTCATGCAGGCCCTGGTCATCTTCTTCGTCCTCGGTTACGCCGTCTATGAACAGTGGCCACGGAAGGGGCGGGGACGCCCCGTGCCTGGGCCGAAGGCCGGGACACTCGCCGCGGCTGGGTCGGGCGAGTCGAAGGGGGCCGGCGCCGATGACTGAACCACTCTTCAGCCTGAACGCCATCGTCCTTCTCTTGGCCTCGACGATGCGGACGACCGCGCCGGTCCTTCTGGCGGCCATCGGCGGCCTCTACTCGGATCGCTCGGGGGTCCTCAGCATCGGTATGGAGGGCTTCATGCTCACCGGGGCCTTCGCCGGTTTCGTCGGCGCCTTCTACAGCGGTAACCTGTGGGTGGGCCTGCTCACGGCCATCGTCGCCGGAGCCGCGCTGGCCTTTCTGTACGCCTACTTCTCTATTTCCGTGGGCTCCAGTCAGGCCG
The DNA here is from genome assembly GCA_036504675.1 of Bacillota bacterium. Taxonomy (NCBI): domain Bacteria; kingdom Bacillati; phylum Bacillota; species Bacillota bacterium. Next base: position 30,133 of record DASXUT010000143.1, read on the forward strand.
TCACCGGGACCGGCATCGTCATGCTGGCTGCCGGGGCCACCGGCTTCCTGAACCGCGTGCTCTTCCGGTCGAGCGGGGACTTCGTCCGGATCACCCCCTTCCAGCCGGTGGCCATTCCCGGGCTCAGCCATATCCCGGTCCTCGGTCCCATCCTGTTCAACCAGAACATCCTGGTTTACCTGGCCTTGTTGTTGGTCCCGGTGACCTGGTTCATCCTCTACCGGACCGCCCTCGGCCTGGACATCCGCTCCGTCGGCGAGCACGCCAAGGCCGCCGACACCGTCGGCCTGAACGTCAAGTTCATCCGTTACGGTTGTGTGGTGCTGAGCGGGGCCCTCGGCGGCCTGGGCGGAGCCTACCTGTCGCTGGCCCACGCCAACACGTTCATCGAGATGATGACCGCCGAGCGCGGCTACGTGGCCTTCGCCATCATCATCTTCGGCAAGTACAACCCGTTCGGCGCCCTGGGCGCCGCCCTGCTCTTCGGGTTGGCCGACGCCCTCCAGCTGAAACTGCAGGTAGGCGGCCTACCCATCCCCTACGAGTTCCTGCTGATGTTGCCCTATGTCCTGACCCTGGTGGCGATGGTCCTGGCCGGGCGGACGACTTCGCCGGCCAACCTGGGGACGGCCTACAAAGAGGAGTGAGCGTCCGGGGGAGCCGAGCCAAGGCCAGACGACTGAGATCGCCGAGAGGAGCCTGATGATGGGCCAATCATACAACCATCCGAAGAAGATAAAGATAGTCGTGCACAAGCTGACGAGCCCCCCCGACGGCGGGGCGTGCCACATCCACACCGAGGGGCAGGAGTTCGAGTTCGACTTCGAGCGCTGCCCCAAGGACTTCTGCGCGGCCGCCTTCCACAGCCTCTGGCCCCACCTGCGAGTCATGGAGCTGGGCGGCCGGCACCCCTGGGACAAGGAGTCCGGAGTGACCTACGTGGCCTGCCCCGACCCCAACAAGACGACGGTCTTCAAGATCATCGCCGACGACGGGAGACAGGCGCCAAAGGGGAACTGACGCCGGCGGCCAGGGCCGCGGCCGGGGAGCTGATCGGGCGGGGAGGTACCGACGATGACAGGACGACTTTCAGACCCGGTGCGGTGGAAGACCATTGAAGGCCCCGAGGACCTGCGCGCCCTCCTGGTCGAGGTTGGCGGGTTGGGTGACTTCTTCATCGTCAAACCCAACTGGTTTGACCCGCGCCCGGGCAGCTATACCGACCCCTACGTCCTGGACCTTGTGCTGACTGCCCTTCCCGGCAAGAAGCTGGTCATCGAAGGGCATTCCCACTCCCGCAACGACCTCTCCCAGCGAATCACCCCGGAGAACATGGACGACCAGCGGGAGTGGATCCGCCGGCAGGAGCAACTCTACCTCGACCGCACCGGCCTGGCCGAGGTCCTGAGCCGCCACGCCGTCGAGTATCTGAACATCACCGAGGAGTACTGGGCCGGCCGGGTGGCCGCCGCCTCGACCGTCCGGGACCTGGTCGAAAGCAGGTATGGGCCCCTGACTCACCAGGAGTTCTACGGCTACGTGCCCAAGCGGCTGTTCGACCTCCGCGGGGCGACCCTCATCGACCTGGCCCGGATGAAGATCAGTTCGCCGACCTCCCGCGACTACAGCCTGACCATGAAGAACCTCTTCGGCCTCATCCCCCACGTCTCCCGGTACAGCTATCACGACAGCCTCTCCGAAAGCATCATCGACATCAACCTGGTCTACCGGACCCTCTTCGACGTGGTCGGGGTGGGCGAGGGGATCCGGCAGGCCGTCTTCTTTTGGGACAAGGGGCGGTTCGTCACCCCCTGGAGCCGCTTCGACGTCGTCAAGGACCTCGGCATGGCGGTCGCCGGACGCGATCTGGCCGCCGTCGACACCGTGGTCGGCATGATGTTCGGCCAGAACCTGACCATGCGAACGGCAATCAAGCTGGCCGAGGAGAAGTTCGGGGAGCTGGATCCGGAGGCCCTCGGAGAGCCGCCCCTGTTGGTCGATGTGAGAGATGAGGACTGGATCGGCCCCCTCGAGGCCCAGGGTCGGATCGTCAGCGAGCCGGCCTGAACTGAATGACAGGCCGGCGGGCCCGGGCGGGCAAATCCGCCGGGGCCTGTTCCTGTTGAAGGTGCACCCTGCCTGTCCCCAGAATAGTGTTAGTGGGGTCACCGGATCGACCGGTGCCCCTGTATGGGAGCGGTACGGGCCGAGGCAGAGTATTAGCCGAACGATGATCGAGGAGAAGCCGGTGGCGCTGGGAACCACTTGGCCGGCTCCCGAGATGTCTGACGAGGAGGTCGACGATGGTTGGGCCGATCGCGCGCGGATAAGACCCCGGTTGGTAGCGGGATCACTCTCCGTCCAGTCACGCTGGCGGATCTGGACTGTTTCAAGACTTGGTGGGCCGAACCGGAAGCCAACCGGCTGGACTCGGGAGTCGCCCGGGAGGCCCCCGGCGGGCACTTCCTGGATGAGATCGGCCGGCTGATCATTGGCGGCGGGCTCCCCACATGGCGGATGGTTGAAGCCGAGGGAGCCGGTCCGGTCGGATACGCCCTCTATCGCGGCTACGACCGGGTCGGCAAGAGCGCCGAGATGGCCATCCGGATTGGTCTCGAGCATTGGGGAAAGGGCTACGGAACGGCGGCTACCCGTCTGCTCCTTGATTATTTGTTCGAGACCCTGAGGGTCAGACGGGTCTGGTTGGAAGTCGTCGACTTCAACGAGCGGGCCATCAGGATGTACCGCAAGGTCGGTTTTCGCGAGACGTCCAGAATCCCGGCCCAGGGCGATCGGCCAGGCATCGTGACCATGGAGGTCAGGCGATCGTCGCCATCGGACCGGCGCAGGATCGTCTAGGCCTTCCGCCGGGCGCCGAGACGGGCCGTTGGATGGCCTCGCCCGCATAACCCCTCGCGACCGCGGGCATACCAAGCCCGGAAAGAAATGGGCAGTCTGCCCGCGGGGGGGGAGCTTCATGGACCGAGGCCGGCAAGAGAAAGGCCGCGAAGAGAAGCCCGAGGAGAAGAGGGCCTTCGAGGCCAAGGAGCGCCGCGTCGCCAGGGAGACCAAGGACGAGACCGGCCGCGAGAAGAACGAGTCCAACGAAGAAGTCGAAATGCGCAACATCGCCGCCGAGTGCGCCGAATACACGCCGATCTACCACGATCAGCCGGTGTCTCTGTCGGCCACGGAGGCCCTCGAGCGCAGCTGCGGCACATGCGAGCACTTCAACGGCGGGGAATGCGACATCTATCAGCGGGAGAGCGGGACGGACCAATCCGGCAACCGGCGCGGCCGGCAGTAACCTTTCCGGCCGCCGACGGTCACAATCGAGAGCACCAACGACAGATGCCTTCCGACAATCGACGGAAGGCATCTTATCTTGTGTCTGCCCACAACGGGCAGACCTCGCGCCGCCATTCTTCGTGGGCCGTTTTCCCGGCCCGGTCGGCCGCTGGTAACAGAAGGGAAAAGGCCGGCGCAGGTCGAAAGGCATAAGGGTAGAATTACCCAGCGCCAAAATGCACCGCCCCGTGCTATGATTGAATGTCAGCGGTGTCTGAATTCAAGCGGCCTTCCGAAGCGGGGTGACGAGCCTGTTTCCTCAACTCAAGAACCTCACGCCTCTGGACCTGGCGACTTCGATCATCGACATCGCCATCGTCGCCTACGTGCTTTATCGGCTCTTCGTCCTCATTCGCGGGACCCGGGCCGTACAGCTGATCAAGGGAATCATCGTCCTCCTGATCGCCACCACCGTCAGCGGTTGGTTCCATCTCTATACAATCAACTGGTTGATGCGCCAGGCGCAGGTCATGCTGATCGTCGCCCTGCCCATCGTCTTTCAGCCTGAACTCAGGCGGGCCCTCGAGCACCTCGGCCGGGGTCGCCTCTTCGCCCGATCCCTCCGGTTCATGGGCGAGGAAGAGGTCAAGAAGGTCATCAAGGAGATTACCCGGGCGGTCGAGCTCATGGCCAAGAATAAGACCGGGGCGCTCATCGTCATCGAGCGCGAGACCGGTCTCAAGGAAGTCGCCGAGACCGGGACCAAGATCGACGGCGTGGTCTCGGCCGAGTTCCTGGTGAACATCTTCGTGCCCAAGACCCCCCTGCATGACGGGGCGGTGATCATCCGCGGTGACCGGATCGTCGCCGCCGGCTGCTTCCTGCCGATGACCGAGAACCAGGAAGTCGAGCGGGAGTTGGGGGCCAGACACCGGTCGGCGATGGGAATCACCGAGCATTCCGATGCCTTGGCGGTGGTCGTGTCGGAGCAGACCGGAGGCATCTCCCTGGGCAACGCCGGCAAGCTGATCCGCCACCTCGACCCGAAGACCCTGGCCGAGCTGCTCCAAAGCAACCTGGTGCCGCGCTCGACCATTGGCGCTTCGCCGAACGGAGGCGAAGACCGTGGATAGGCTCCTCGAACGAGACGTCTTCCTGAAGGTCCTGGCGGTCTTCTTGGCCGTCATCCTATGGTTCCAGGTGACCGGCGAGCTGAACCCCGAGATCCAGCGGGTCATTTCCGGCATCCCGGTGGTGTACACTAATCCGGAGCAGGGCCTGATGATCATGGAGAAGAAACCTGAGACCGTCAGCGTCAAGGTCCAGGGCCTCCGGGCCGACCTCGGCAAGCTGTCGAAGGATGATTTCAGCGCCACCGCCGACCTTAAGGGCGGGGCCGTCGGCTGGGGGCAATTCCCCCTGATCGTCAAGGCCAAGAACGACGGGGTCCAGCTGATCGAATATCCCACCGAAGTCTCGGTCCGCCTCGACACTAATACCAACCGGCAGATGGATGTCCAGATCCACTTGATCGGGGTCCTCGGCGACGACTTCGCCAACAAGCAGCCGGTGGTCCGGCCAAGCCAGGTCGCCATCCAGGGGCCGAAGAGCCGCCTCGACCTGGTCGCCCAGGTCAGCGGCGACCTCGACATGACCGGCGCGACCGGTGAGATCAAGCGCTCGGTCCCGATCAAGGCCGTCGACGCCCAGGGCCTCGAGGTGGGCGGCGTGACGGTCAAACCGAACGTCGTCGACGTCACCGTCTCCGTG
>DASXUT010000144.1 GCA_036504675.1 Bacillota bacterium
CCTCGGCCCGACCTACCCTGGCCACCCGGTCCCCGTGAACCTGCTGGGCGGCGACCACCGACTCAACCCCGAGCCCCACCGCCGACAGGGCCCGCCGGCGGTTCTCGAGGACGTCCGCGGGGTCATCGCCGACGGCCAGACCCAAGTTGCATTGGGCGAAGTCGCCCTGGCTGACCCCGCCCCGCCTGGTGGTGAAAGCGGCCACCACCGGGGCCGACCGCTCGAGAAAGCTGATCCTGTAGTTCAGGCCGGCCGGGTCGAGGACGACATCCCCGCCACCGTCGGTCGCTTTTGTGAAGAATCGGATTTGACATTCCCCCGGAGCGTCGGTACCCTGAAAGCGGGAGGGTTGGACCATGACTACCGGCGGTCAGCCGGCTGTCCCCGCCGGTGAGGACTCCACGGCCAGGACCTACGAGGTTGAACTGGCCCGCCTGTCACAGTTGCTGTCGGTCCCGTCGGTCGGGCCGGAGCGGGTGATGCCTTTCATCATCCGCATCCAGGAGCGGCTCCGCCTGGCTCTCGAGATCCTCCAGGCCAACCCGCTCAGCCGCCTCCACTGGACAATCAGGGGCATCGATACCCTCCTGACCGCTAACGGGTCGGATGCCCGCCACCGACCCTTCGCCCTTCTTCGTCACGACCAGTTTTCCTGCCATCGCCCCGGCCCATCCCGGCCGGGGCGAGGTTTCTTGCCCCGTCGCCGAATCCGGCCCCCGGACTGGCCGAGGCGCCGGTCCTTGACGGCCGGCGCCCCGCGGCGGACTTGATCGGTCAACCGCACTTCGAATAGCCGCAAGTCGTGCAGTGCCAACAACCGCTTTCGTGGACCATGATCCCTCCGCACCCTTTCTCGGGGCAGACGATGGCCGACCGCGGGCCACCGAAGACATTCAGGTCGAACTTGTTGGTCCCGTTGGCGAACTTCTCGATGGCCTTGCCGATGGCGTCGGGGCAAGACAGGACGCGGGTGTCGGCATCGATGATACAACCCACACACTTGATCCCGCGCAACTGGTCGACGATGGGGTCGATGTCGACACCGGCCCGAAGGGCGATGCTGATCAGCCGGGCGACGGCCTGGGACAAGGACTCGCACCCCTCCTCGCCGGTGTTGGTGAAGACCTCGCAAATTCCGTTCTCATCGGCGTTTACCGTAACGAAGAGGTGGCCGCAGCCGCCGATCTTGAACTCGCGCGTGATCCCGTGAGTCTCCTCTGGCCGGGGTCGCGGGCGTGGGGTCACCGGCGGATGGAGCGCGACCGCCGGGGCGGCGCCGGCCCTGGCCGCGGCCGCCTCGGCTTCCGACCCGGCTTCCTTGGCCCTGGTGCCGGTGGTCAGGACCTGAGCTTCGCGGCTGCCGTCGCGGTAGATGGTTACGCCCTTGCAGCCCATCTCGTAGGCCAGCTCGAAGACCCGGGCGACGTCCTCCTTGACGGCCGAGTTCGCGAAGTTCACCGTCTTCGAGACGGCGTTGTCGGTGAACTCCTGGAAGGCCGCCTGGATGGCGATGTGGGCTTCCGGGGTGACATCATGGGCAGTGACGAAGACCCGCTGGACGTCCTCGGGGATCTCCTTCATCCCGTGAACCGTTCCGGCCTCGGCGATGCGCTGCATCAGGTCGTCGCTGTAGAAGCCCCGTTCCCTGGCGACCTTCTCAAAGAGCGGATTTACCTCCACCAGCTTGGTCTGGTCGAGGACGTTGCGCACATACGAAAGGGCGAAGACGGGCTCGATGCCGCTCGAGCAACCGGCGATCATGCTGATCGTCCCGGTCGGGGCGATGGTCGTCGTCGTCGCGTTGCGGATCGGCCGGTCGCCCTGGAACGTGCTGCGCTGGAAGTTCGGGAAGGCCCCGCGTTTCGCGGCCAGTTCCCGCGAGGCCTCACGGGCCTGGTCGCGGATGAAGGACATCAGCTTCCTGGCCAGATCGGCGGCTTCATTGGAGCTGTAGGGGACACCCATCAGGATGAGCAGGTCGGCGAAGCCCATCACCCCGAGGCCGATCTTCCGATTGCCCTTGACCGTCTGTTCGATCTCGACGAGGGGATACTTGCCGGCGTCGATGACGTTGTCGAGGAAGTGGACCGCCTTGGCGACAAGGTCGCCGAGCCTGTCCCAATCGACCTCCGGGCGAGGCCCGCGGCGGACCACCAAGCGGGCCAAGTTGATGGAGCCGAGGTTGCACGCTTCGTATGGCAGGAGCGGCTGCTCCCCGCAGGGGTTCGTGCTCTCGATCTCGCCGAGCTCCGGCGTGGGGTTGTCGCGGTTCAGCCGATCGAGGAAGACGATCCCCGGCTCGCCGTTCTTCCAGGCCATCTCGACCATCAGGTTCATGATCTCCCGGGCCTTGAGCGTCTTTGTGGCCTCACCGTTGCGGGGGTTGATCAAGGAGAAGTCCCCGTCGGCCTTGACCGCCTGCATGAAGGCTTCGGTGATGCCCACGGAGAGGTTGAAGTTGGTGATGTCGGCGTTGTTCTGCTTGGCCTGGATAAACTCGAGGATGTCCGGATGGTCCACCCGGAGGATGCCCATGTTCGCTCCGCGCCGGGTCCCGCCTTGCTTAACGGCCTCGGTGGCGGCGTTGAAGACGCGCATGAAGGAGACCGGCCCGGAGGCCACCCCGCCGGTCGAGAGAACCTCGTCGTTCTTCGGGCGGAGGCGCGAGAAGGCGAAGCCGGTGCCACCGCCCGACTTGTGGATCAGGGCGGCGTGCTTGAGGGAGTCGAAGATGGACTCCATCGAGTCACGGACGGGTAGGACAAAACAGGCCGCCAGTTGCTGCAGCTCCCGACCGGCGTTCATCAACGTCGGGGAGTTGGGCATGAAGTCGAGGTCGGTCATCATCTGATAGAACTCATCGGCCAGCTTTTTCACCGAGCCGGAAGCAACGCCATAGATCTCGCCATCGACCGCGGCGATGTTCTCGGCCACCCGCCTGAACATGTCCTCGGCCGTCTCCACCACTCGCCCGTCGACCTTCTTCAGGTACCTCTTCTTCAGCACCGTCATGGCGTTCTCCGACAGGTTCACCCTCGTGTCCCCCCGAGCCTCTTGGTTTGATCTTACTGTCTCTAATGGTTGATGAGCCGTCGCCGCCGGATGGTCGGAACGAAAAGCGCCGCCGGCCGCCGGCACGTCCCCCTTGGTACGGGGGGGGGGGGCCGGCGACTTACGAGCGCTTTTGAACCAGGGTCTCCAGTTGCTCCAGGAACCGGTTGATGTCGTTGATGTCCTTGAACGAACGGTAAACCGAGGCGAACCGGACGTAGGCCACCTCGTCCAGCTGTCGCAACCCTTCCATGGCCAGTTCGCCAATGTCCCGGCTGTCCACCTCATTGGCCGAGCGGTTGCGGATCTGCCGCTCGATGTCAGCGACCAGGGCTTCCAGCTTGGCCAGGGGAATGGGGCGCTTCTCGCCTGCCCTGAGCAGCCCGTTGAGGAGTTTCACCCGGTCGAAGGACTCCCGGCGGCCGTCCTTCTTGATGACCACCAGGGGCAGTTCTTCGACCTTCTCGTAGGTAGTGAAACGCCGACCGCAGGCCAGACATTCGCGACGCCGGCGAATGGCCGCGCCTTCCTCGGTCGGCCGGGAGTCCAACACCTTGCTTTCCGGTTCTCCGCAGTACGGACAGCGCATGGAGTCGCTCCCTCGAAAGGCCTGGTCGGATGGCCGAACCTCTGTTCGTCCACGACATTTGGGCGGCGACTCCATTATATCCCACTAGGTATAGTGTGTCTAGAAGTTTTCACGGCTTGCCACACGCTGCCTGTTGTCCCGGTAAACCTCGCCCAATCTAGCACAAGTCACCATGCGCAGGGTCCTCATCCTCTCAAGCATGGCCTGAATAGCTGTGGATTGTTTGTTGGAATAATAGACTCAGCCACTATTTCCGATATTCCTAGTGATCCAAGCCTTATGTTTGGGGTGGAGGGTATTGCCACAAAGGGAATCAAGTTATAGAATTAGGGGAAGAAAGACTGTGGAGGGTGGAGTCAAGATGACTGAGGCAGAAATGCTTAGGAAGATAAGGTCCGTAGAGATTCCGCCTCATCAACTCTTGGCGCTTGGCCTTGACAGAGACTGGTCTAGGAAGATAAGGCCGGGGTTCATAGGCAGAGTCTTGACGACAGCAGAGAAGTATAGCCATGTACTGAAGGAGCTCTCGAAAAGATAAGAAGAGTGCATTATGTATCGGAAACTGAAGTCCTAGCAGTTCACTTTGTGGTTGTGGACAAGCACTTCAGTGATCTAGCCACGGATGCAGACCAAAGGGGCGTTCAGAACCCTTCCGGTCTGCTTTCTGCTGTCTACGCCCCCCGGCAGACTTTCGATAAGAAAGATCTCTTTGAATCCACACTGCTGAAAGCAGCAGCGCTAATGAGATCCTTAGTCGAGAACCATCCATTCATCAACGGAAACAAGAGGACAGCTGTGATTTCGACCATAATCTTCCTTCAGGATAACGGGTATGATCTCACAGTCGAAGATAGGAAGCTCCTTCGCCTGGCAAAAGGAGTCGCGCTTGGCATGTCAATCGAACGCATTCAGCGTTGGCTGAAGAAATACACGTGTCAAGGGCCGGGACATCACGGACTGCGCCGAACCTATTCTTCACAAATCATCAACTGGATCAGAAGCGTGCGGTAACGGGTTGAATGTTAATGCTGCCCACTCAAGAATGCTACGGCCACATTTTTTCTCTCGATCAGAAGGATTTAGGGCCCGAAGCGTCGAACTGTGCCCCTGTCACAGGTGCTCCGGCGCGACCTAAGGTATCGAAGAGGGGCACAGTTCGACGCTTCGGGCCCTACCCCCGACTGCTCAGGGTCGGGTTTTTGATTTCTATCGAAGCCTTGGACTCCTTCCAGCCCCCGCCTGCGCCGGTAGGTCCACCAGAATCACATCGACGCCGATCTTGACCACTTTCTCCCACGGGATGACGCAGTCGTCGTCCCCGCCGAACAGCCCCAAGACCCGTCCCCGCCCCGGGACGACCAGGGCGGTCACCCGGCCGGACTCCAGGTCGACCTCGATATCCACGAGGCCGCCGAGCTTTCGGCCGTCGGCGATGTTGATGACCTCCCTGACCCTCAGGTCGGACTTCATCATCGCACTCACCCCCCGCAACAATATATGTGGCGGTAGCCGATGGCGGCGGGTCGGGCCAAAATGGATTCGCCATCGGCGCGGAAAAGCCTCCCCCGGCGTCGGGGGAGGCTTGATGATCGGGATTCAGCTCGACCCCGCGGGCGGGTCGCCCCGCTTGTGACCGCGGTCAGGGGTACGGGATCGGCCCTGACGATCCGACCAGGCGAGCCAGGAGGACCCGGGCGCCCATCCGGGCGGCCTTGGCCCATTCTAGGACTTTCCAGCGGAGCTCCACCGGCAGCTTCTCGGGGTCGGCGGCCTCGGCCAGCACGGCCACCTCGCCTGGGGAGAAGGGCTCGAGCCGGAAGGTCGGTACGGCGGCCGCGCCGACCGCGGCCCCCGGGGTCGCCCGGTCGACCCTGGCCGCCAGGTCATTCAGGCAGAGCGGCGGGAAGAGGACGCACCACCAGTTTTGTCCCTCGCCGCGGCCGATGGCCACCTGTAGAGACGAGTAGAACCCGGCCGGGACGACCACGGCGCCGTAGGTGCGGGTCGGAAAGAGGCTGGTCCCGACGGTAGCCCTGACGCCGTAGGCCGGCCCGTGCTCGGCCGCCGCCTTGGCCACCACCGCCTCGATCTCCACCAGGTGCTCGCGGGCGAAAGCCTCCGCCGCTTGGGCGTCGGCCAGGCGGGCCATGGCCGGCCCGAAGGCCTCCATGATGGCGTCCCTGGCCTTCAGTTTCTGGACCTGGTCGGCGGGGTCGTCGCTGTTCGCCCTTACGTGCAGGCGGAACAGGTTGTAGTGGTTGTAGGCCACCTGGTTCCGTCCGGACCAGCCGCCCTGGAGGATCACCAAGAGCAGGGCGATGAGGCTCAGGACGGCGGCCACGCGGGCCAGGTCGCGCCGGGTCGGTCTGGGGACGGGCAGTCGGGGCAACAGCAGCCAGGCGGCCCGTTCGGGCCCGGGCTTGGAGCCGGGTACATGGTCGTCAGGCAAGGCACCAAACCTCCGTCAGATATGCTTGCGCATGTGGTTGAGGGCGGCCTTCTCCAGCCGGGAGACCTGGGCCTGGGAGATGCCGATCTCCTCGGCCACCTCCATCTGGGTCTTACCCTCGAAGAAGCGCTTGGAGAGGATCAGCTTCTCGCGGTCGGACAGCTTGCGCAGGGCTTCCCGGATGGCGATCCCCTCAAGCCAGTTGTGGTCTTGGTTCTTCTCGTCACTGATCTGGTCCATGACGTAGATCGGGTCACCGCCGTCGTGGTAGATCGGGTCGAACAGGGAGATCGGTTCCTGGATGGCGTCCAGGGCGAAGACGATCTCCTCGCGGGGGATCTTCAATTCCTTGGCGATCTCGGTGATCGACGGCTCCCGCGAGAACTTGTTAACCAGGCTGTCCCGGACCTGGAGGGCTTTGTAGGCGATGTCCCGCAAGGACCGGCTGACCCGGATCGGGTTGTTGTCCCTCAGGTAGCGGCGAATCTCGCCGATGATCATGGGTACGGCGTAGGTCGAGAACTTGACGTTCTGCCCGAGGTCGAAGTTGTCAATCGCCTTCATCAGGCCGATGCAGCCGACTTGGAAGAGGTCGTCGACATACTCGCCTCGGTTGTTGAACCGTTGGATGACCGATAGGACCAGCCTCAGGTTGCCGTTGATCAGCTGCTGCCGCGCGTCGGGGTTCCCGCTCCGCATCCGCTGGAAGAGTTCACGCATGTTGGTCGAAGTCAGGACGGACAGCTTCGAGGTGTTGACCCCGCAGATTTCGACCTTGTTGACCAGCAAGTACGCCCACCCCGCGGTTTTCCAGATTCTTACTGAGCACTCTAGATTATGCCCTGGGCTGGGCGACTTTATTCTGGGCCGGTAGGAACTTACCAAGAAAACCCAGGGCCCGACCGCATGGCGGCCGGGCCCCGAGGGGTCACTCCTGGCTGGTCTTGGCTAGCTCACTCCATCTTCTTGATCTCCTTGCGCAGGCGCTTGATGATCCTCTTCTCCAGGCGCGAAATGTACGACTGGGAGATGCCCATCAGGTCGGCGACTTCCTTCTGGGTCCGTTCCCGGCCGTCCTTCAGGCCGAACCGGAGCTCGACGATGCGGCGCTCGCGGGCGGTCAGACGGCCGATGGCCCGCCGCAAGAGGAGCCGGTCAACCTCCTCTTCGAGGTTGCGGTAGTCGGCGCACTCAGACCCGTAGACGTCGGACAGGAGGAGTTCGTTGCCGTCCCAATCGACGTTCAGGGGCTCGTCGAAGGAGATCTCCGAGCGGGTCCGGTTGTTCCGCCTCAGGTACATCAGGATCTCGTTCTCGATGCACTTGGAGGCGTACGTCGCCAGCTTGATCTTCTTCTCTGGGTCGAAGGTGTTGACCGCCTTGATCAGACCGATCGTCCCGATGGAGACGAGGTCCTCGATGCCGACCCCGGTGTTCTCGAACTTCTTGGCGATGTAGACCACCAGGCGCAGGTTGCGCTCAATGAGGATCCCCTTGACCGCCTGGTCACCGTGCTGGAGCCGGCCCAGCAGGAAGGACTCCTCGTCGGCTGAGAGGGGCGGCGGCAGGGCCTCGGTGGTCCCCGCCAGATGGACCCGGCCATGGACTGGAAGACCAACGGCCTCTCTGAGCCGGATCAGGTTGATGAGGGCTAGCCAGCGGAGCTTAGCGGCCAAGCCGAGCACGGTCAGTCCCCCTCGCTGATTTGATCCGCGCCTCCATGGCCCGCGGCCAGGTCGGGATGGAGGAGAGCATTGTAGGTGCCGGCCGCCGAGAGCGCGCCGGCGTACACGCAGACGACAACGTCGCGGTAACGTGCCCTGCGGCGGTCGTCACGAACGGTCACGGAATCGGGTCGAAAGCCGAGGAGAAGGCCGTTCTCCCGGCCCAGGGAGGTGAAGGGCACCAACCTCACCCGGGCGGGCCACGGCGGCGGCAGGCGGTCCAGACCGGTGAGTGTGTCGAGGGCCTGGCCTTCAAGACCGGCCGCCGGACCGGTCCCGTAGATGTCGGCCAGGCCCGCCGGGATGATCTCGCTGACCGCTCCCAGCTCGACGACGACCACGGGATGACCGGAGAACGGGTCCTGCAGCTGATTGCCCGTGTCGACCAGGGCGGTGAAGTCGGCCCGGCGCCGATCGATCTCGACCTCCAGTTGGAGGAGCCGCCCTTCCTCCCCGGCTCGGCGGCGGAAGTGAGCCCAGGCCGCCCGCCCGCCGATGAAGGCGATGGCGAGACCCGCGGCGATCGTCCACCAGCCGGTGTCGGCCGGACCGAGGGCGACCCGGAGCCCGATGGACGAAGTCAGGAGGCTCAGGGCCAGGACGGTCCCGCCAAGAAAGACCGCGGTCAGCAAGAGATAAGCCAAGAGTCCGGCGAAGACCCCCCACCCCACGGGGCAGAAGGCGGCGGCGAGCATGGCCGCCGCGACGAGCAGGCGAGCCATGAGCCCGCGGGCCATCGGCCACGGACCGGCCAGGGCAAAGAGGGCGTAGCCGGCCCCGAGGGCGGCTCCCAGAGCCAGGCGCCACGGGCGGGCCGGACGCCGGGCCAAACCGGCCGCGGCCCACAGGAGGGCCAGGTCGATCAGGAAGTTCTCGATGAGGAAGATGTCCGCGTAGACCCGCATCCGGGGCGCGCCTCCCAGAACTGGCCGGGGTTTCCTCCCCATCCAGTGGATTGTATGCCTGTCCCGGGCCGGCCATGCCCGGCCGCTCCGACGGACCCCCCGAGCGCTCAAGGTGAATTATAGCCGGACCGCCGAGCCGAATTTTGTCAAACGAAAAACCCCGCCGCCTCTCGGCGACGGGGTTTTTTTCAGCTATGAAGGGGATCGTCGGCCCCTCGGCCGCGAGTCCTAGCCCTTCTTGCGGAGGAAGGCCGGGATGTCGAGGTCGTCCCCGGGGAATGGCTTGAACTCCAGGTCCTCTTGCGGCTTGTTTTTGCGCTGCCGGTTGTCGAAGCCGGTGGCGATGACGGTCACCCGCACTTGATCCTTCATGTCTTCATTGATGACCGCGCCGAAGATGATGTTGGCCTCAGGGTCGGCCGCCTGGGCGATGATCTCGGCCGCCTCGTTGACCTCGAAGAGGCCGAGGTCGGGACCGCCGGTGATGTTCAGTAGGACACCCTTGGCCCCGTCGATGGAAGTCTCCAGGAGCGGGCTGGAGATGGCCGCCTTGGCCGCGTCCGTCGCCCGGCTATCGCCGGAGGCCGTCCCGATGCCCATCAGAGCCGACCCGGTGTCGAGCATGATCGTCCGGACGTCGGCGAAGTCCAGGTTGATCAACCCCGGCACGGCGACGAGGTCGGAGATGCCCTGTACGCCCTGGCGGAGGACGTCGTCGGCGATGCGGAAGGCGTCGACGATGGAGGTCTTCTTCTCGACCACCTGAAGGAGGCGGTCGTTGGGAATGGTGATCAACGTGTCGACTTTTTCCTTCAGGTCGGCAATCCCTTTCTCGGCCTGAAGCATCCGCTTCCGGCCCTCGAAAGTGAAGGGCTTGGTGACCACGCCGACGGTCAGGGCGCCGGTCTCCTTGGCGCATTCGGCGACGATCGGCGCGGCCCCGGTGCCGGTCCCGCCACCCATGCCGGCGGTGATGAAGATCATGTCCGCGCCTTTGAGGGCCTGGGCGATGGTCTCCCGGCTCTCTTCGGCGGCCTGATAGCCGACCTCGGGGTTACCACCGGCCCCCAACCCGCGGGTGAGCTTGGCCCCGAGCTGGATCTTGTGAGGCGCCGACGACAAGTAAAGGGCCTGCGCGTCGGTGTTCAGGGAAATGAACTCCACGCCTTTCAGGCCGGTGGTGATCATCCGGTTGACGGCGTTGTTCCCGCCGCCGCCGACTCCGACCACCTTTATCAGTGCGAACTGCTCTTTGTCTAGGTCGAGTTCGAGCATTAACCCCTTTACCTCCTTGGACCGGGGCCGGATGGCCCCTGGGCACCGGCCAAAAACCAGGCATATAGGCCCAAAAAACGGTCCAGGCCGCTTCAGCCTGGACTACTTATTTCTAGGTGGAGGGGGTTTTCCCTTTTTCCGTATCCGGGTTTTTCCCGACTTTCAACCGCCCGGGGGCGGGCCAAAAACGCAAAAGATGGCGACGGATGGTGCCGAGGTTGAGAAAGAGTCGATAACCGAGGGCGAACAGGGCGGCGTAGTAAAGCTCCACGCCCAGGCGGTCGCCGATGTAGGTCAGGGCCGCGGCCAGGAGGGCGTTGCCGAAGAAGCCGCTGACGAAGACGGCCGTGTCGAAGTTGCCTTCCAGACCGGCCCGCAGACCACCGAAAACCGAGTCCAGGGCGGCCAGGACGGCGATGGACAGGTAACGGGCGTAGACGATAGGCAGGGCGACCGGCAGGAAGAGGCCGACGGCCAGTCCCGCCCCGAGCCCGATGATGGCCAGCCAGATCACTTCGGCTCACCCCCCTTCGCCGGCTTTGCGTAGACGAACTGGAGCGGCCCGTTATAGGCCGGAATCGTCAACTCCTGGACCTTCGACAGCTTGATATCGATCTTCCAGAAGCCGAGTTGGTCCAGTACCCCGCCGCGCATCCGCAGGGCGCTCTCCAAGGTGGCCGGGTCGCCGATGGCCAGGATCTCCACGGGCGGCGCCGTCCGGGTGTTGTTGATCGAAATGGTCGGACCGGCGCAGCGAATCTCCGACCGGGCCACCAGCCGCTGGCCGTTGATGGAGACGGCCTCGGCCCCGGCCGCCCTCAGCTCGTTGACCACCTTGAGGAGGTCGTCGTCGTGGAGGACGAACAGGTTCGGATCCTCCCCTTGCTGGCGCGGGGTCTTCGAGTCGTCGAGGACGAGCTTGACGCCAGGGCCCTTGACCGCCGTGGCCCCGGCCATCATCTCTGAGCGCAGAAGGGCATCCTGTAAGGCTTGAGCTGACTGCTGGCCCTCGGCCGCCTTGGTCAGCTGCTCCCTAAGGGTGGCCACCTCCTGGCGCAATAGGTTGCGCTCGTTCTCCGTCTGTTGCAGCATCACGCTGATCTCCTCGGAGCGCCCGAAGGTCAGCGGCCCGCGGATGTCGTGCTGCACCTTGATTTGAACGGCCAGCATGACCCCGAGGACCATGCTGACCAGGGCGACAGCCCACGCCCCTCCCCTTCTCATCGCTGATACCTCATTTCATCTATATCCGATCGCTATGTCCAGCTCTGTCCACCTGGTTCAACTATCGCCAAGCCGAATCACCGGTGGGCCGTCATACCTGAGGTCGATCAGCCTGACCCGGAGCTTGGAGGCCCTGGCGTCGTCGACGATCCCGACCAGGGCCTGGATCTTGCGTTTCAGACGTTCGTCGGGTGCCGCGGGAACGGCCCCGAACAGGACGGTGATGCGGTCGGTCGTGTAGACCGTCACTTCCGCCGAGCCGTCGGCTCGGGGAGCCGCGTGAACCTCGGCCAAGAGCGAGCGATGGTCCGGATCGAAAGTGTCGATTACGGCGAGCGCCCCATTGAGGAGGGTCTCATCAACGCTCAGCCCGACCCGCCATTCCTCGGCCTTGACCCCGGTGAGGACCGGCAGTCCAAGGCCGTAGAGGTTCTCGACCAGGCGAAGGACCCGCCCGTCGGCGTCGACCAAGTAGAAGGTATTGTTGTTGGGCACGGCGGCCAAGGCTTCGCATTCCTTGATATCGATGATCAACCGCCCGGGGAATTCCCGCCGGACGGCGACCTCCTTGATCCACGGTTCAGCCGCCAGACGCTGTCTCACCTCCGCCAGCTTGACCTGCCACAGGTTGGCCTTCGGCGGCAGCTGGGCCGCGTTGATGACCTCCTGGCTGGATAGCTTGACGTTGCCGGTGACGCTCACCGTGGCCACTCGGAAGTAGCTAGAACTCAAGAAGAAAAAAAGACCGATCCCGCCGATCAGGAGAAGATCAAAGATCAGGAAAACGCGGCGCTGCGCGCGCCACCTTCGTCTGGTGGACTTCTCCACTACCCTGGTACCTCCGCCGCCGGAAGTCGAGAACGCCCGGAAAAACCCCGCAAGGACGGGCCCGCATCAACAATAAATTGTAAGGCCCGGCCGGCGTTATGTCAAACCACGGCCGTAAGCCTCTTTTGTCGGCGGACTCCCAACGCACGGCCTGTCCACCTCGCCAGCTCGAGAAGGCCCGCCGGTCGTGACTTGGCGGCGAGCTCGGGTTCAAGCCCTACGGCTCCCGGCGGATGATCGCTCCCAGACCCGTCAACTTGACCTCGAACCCATCGTAGCCGCGGTCGATGTGGTCCGTCCCCTTGACCTTGGACACTCCCTCGGCGGCCAGACCGGCGATGACCAGGGCCGCCCCACCTCTCAGGTCGGGGACGGTCACTTCGGTCCCTGACAGACTATCCACCCCTTCGACCACGGCGGCCCGCCCCTCGACCCGGATCCTGGCGCCCATCCGGGTGAGTTCCTCGACGTGGTTGAAGCGCTTGTCGAAGACCGTCTCGGTGATCAGCGAGGTCCCTTCGGTCACGCTCATCAGGGCCATCGCCTGCGGCTGCAGGTCGGTCGGGAAGCCCGGGTAGGGCAGGGTCTTGAAATCCACCGACCGAAGCCGCCCCGAGGCCCTGGCCTCGAGGGTGTCCCGGCCCTCGCGGATCAGCAGACCGGCTTCCCGCAACTTGGCCACCGCCGATTCGATGTGGTCCTCGACGATGTTGGCCAGTTCCACGCACCCACCGGTGGCGGCCACGGCGGCCAGCATCGTCCCCGCCTCGATGCGGTCCGGGATGACTGAATGCTCCGCGCCGTGCAGGCGCCTGACCCCGTCAATCCGGATGGAGTCCGAACCGGCTCCCCTGACCTGAGCCCCCATCGAGTTGAGGAAGTTCTGCAGGTCGACGATCTCCGGCTCGCGGGCCGTGTTGCGGATGATCGTCGTCCCCTCGGCCAGGACGGCGGCCATCATGATGTTCTCGGTCGCGCCGACGCTCGGGAAGTCGAGATGGACCTCGTTCCCGGTGAGGTTTGGAGCCTCGGCCTCGATGCGGCCATAACGCTCCCTGAACCTGGCCCCGAGCGCCGAAAGCCCCCTCAGGTGAAGGTCGATCGGTCGCGGGCCGATGGCGCAACCACCCGGGTAGGTCACCGTCACCCGGCCCAGCCGACCGAGGAGGGGCCCCATGACGAAGATGGACGAGCGCATCTGGCCCATCAGGTCGCTGGGACCGATGTGCGTCCGGAACTGCCCTGCCTTGGTCGAAATGCTCCGCCTGCGGCCCCCTTCGGAGGTCCGGGTCTCGACTTCGACCCCGAGGTACCGGAGGATGTCGAGCATGACCGTCACATCGCGCAGTTCCGGAACCTCATGGATCAGGCACTCCTCCGGACAGAGCAACGCCGCGGCCAGGATCGGCAGGATGGCGTTCTTCGCCCCACTGATCCTGACCTGCCCCGAAAGCCGGTGCCCGCCCTCAATAACAAAAGAGCCCACATGGCCACCCCCGATGACGCACCACCTGAACGGCTGCCCACTATCATACGCGGGCCCACCGGGATTGTGAGCCAGAGTGGCGGGCGCTCCCCGGAGACGAGCGGCTAGGGGCCCTGGAGCACGCGGAGCAGTTCCGGTCCTAGGTTGGTGACGTTGCCGGCACCGACGGTCAGGACGAGGTCTCCGGGTCGGACGTCGCGGGCAAGGGTCTCGACGAGCTCTTCGCGATGGCAGTGGTAAGAGACGTGCTTGTAGCCGGAGGCCGCGACCTGATCCAAGATGGTCCGGCCGCTGACCCCCGGGATGGGCAGTTCCCCGGCCGGGTAGATGTCCATCAGATAAAGCTGGTCGGCCGCGGTGAAGGCCCCTCCGAACTGGCCGGCCAGGTGCTGGGTTCGAGTGTAGCGGTGGGGCTGGAAGACGCAGATGACCCGACCATATCCGAGCTGGCGGGCCGACCGCAGGGTGGCGGCGATCTCCGTGGGATGATGGGCGTAATCGTCGACGATGGTCACCCCGCGGGCCTCCCCGACTTTCTGGAAGCGCCTCTCCGCGCCGGTGAAACCCTTGAGGGCCGTGGCGATGTCCACGAAGCTGAGCCCGGCCTCGAGGCCGACGGCCACGGCGGCCAGGGCATCCTGGACGTTGTGCCGACCGGGGACGGCCAGCTCCAAACGGCCCAGTTGCTTCCCCCGCAGGTAGGCCGTACAGCTCGTCCCGATCCCGCGCAGCCCGATGGCCGAGGTCGTCAGGTCGGCCTTCTCATCCAGCGCGTAGGTGACCTTGCGGCCGCCGTGGCGACCGCCGATCTGGCGGACCCATTCGTTGTCGTAACCCAGGACGGCCAAGCCGGCCTGAGGCAGGCGCCGCAGGAACGCCTCGAAGGCCTCGATGATGTGGCCCAGGTCTCCGTAGTGGTCGAGGTGGTCGGCCTCGATGTTGGTGACCACCGCGATCACCGGGGACAGGTCCAAGAAGGAACCGTCGCTCTCGTCGGCCTCGGCCACGACGTAGGCCCCGCGGCCCAAGGCGGCGTTGGTGCCGAGGTCGCGGACCTCCCCGCCGACGACAAAGGTCGGGTCCAACCCGGCGCCCTCCATCATCAGGGCGATCATCGACGAGGTCGTCGTCTTACCGTGGCAGCCGGCCACCGCCACGCCGCGGCCGGTGCGCATGATCTCGGCCAGGACCTCCGCTCTCCGCCGGATGGGCAGCCCCGATCGACGGGCCGCGTCCAACTCCTCGTTCCCCGGCCGGATGGCCGAAGAAACGACGACCACGTCAGGGCGATCCCCCCCAGCGGGCCCGGCCAGGTTATCGGCCCGGTGGCCGAGCTTGACCTCGGCCCCCATCCCGGTCAGGCGGCGGGTATTGGCCGACGCGGCCAGGTCTGAGCCACTCACCCGGTGCCCCATCTGCAAGAGGACCTTGGCGATGCCGCTCATCCCCGACCCGCCGATGCCAATGAAGTGATAGTGGCTCAAGGTGACTCTCCTTATCGCAACGCGGTCACGGTCGGGCCATCGCGGCTACCGACGCCGGCGGTTGAGGACCAGGGAACGGATCTCCCGCCCGATCTCGGCCGCCGCCGACGGCCGACCCATCTGCCTCGAAGCCCCGGCCATCTCCCCCAGCCTCCCCGGGTCGTCCAGGATGGCGCCGACCTGTCGCGAGAGGACCTCCCCGGTCAACTCGGAGTCGGCGATGATCGTCGCCGCTCCGCGAGAGGCGAGCGCCCTGGCGTTGAACTCCTGATGATTGTGGGTGACGTTGGGCGACGGGACGAGGATCGCCGGAATGCCCAGGGCCGTCAGTTCGGCCAGGGTGATTCCTCCGGCCCGGGTCAGGGCCAGGTCGGCGCAGGCCAGGGCGGCGTCCTGTTGGTAAAGGTAGGCCACGAGGACGAGGCCTTCCAACCGGCCCGGGTCCACTCCCCGCTGCCTCAGCTCTTTGAGGGTCGCTTCGTGGTGGGCCGTCCCGGTGGCCCAGACGACCTGGAGATCCCGCCGGGCCAGGAGCCCCGGCAAGGCCTCGACCATCGCTCGGTTGAGGGTCTCGGCGCCCCGGCTGCCGCCGAAGACGAGGAGGGTCCGCCGGCCCGGGTCGAGGCCCATCTCGGCGATGGCCTCCGGTCGCTTCTTGTCCATGATCTCAGTCCGGATGGGGTTGCCGGTGACGACGACCTTCCCCGGAGTCGCGAAATGCCGGCGGGCTTCCTCGAAGGGCACGGCGATCCGGCTGACGAAGCGGGCCAGCATCCGGTTGGTCAGCCCGGGGAAGACGTTCTGCTCCTGGATCAGCGTCGGCAACCCGGCCAGTGACCCGGCCAGGACAACCGGTCCGCAGACGTAGCCGCCGGTCCCGACGACGACGTCGGGCTTGAATCGCCGGATGATCAGCCAGGCCTGAAGAACGGCTCCGGCCGCCTTGCAGGCCCCGGAAACCCGCTCGGCGGGCGACTTGCGCAAGAGGCCGCTGACATCGATGGTGGCAAAGACCAGACCCGTCCGGGGGACGAGGTCGGCCTCCAGGCCGTGTTTGGTCCCGACGTAAAGAATCTCGCCCTTGGGGTCCTGTTCGGCCAGGACCTTGGCGATGGCCAGGGCCGGGTTGACGTGCCCGCCGGTGCCCCCCCCGGCGATCAGAGTGCGCAAGGACCCACCGCCTTGAACGAATGGCCGGCCGCCGGGCGCGACCTAGACCACCGAGTACTTGGAGATGTTCAGGAGGACCCCCACCCCCATCATCGTGAAGACCAGCGACGACCCGCCGGAGCTGATGAGCGGCAGGGGGATGCCGGTGATCGGCAGAGAGGCCGTCACCACGCCGACGTTGATGATCAACTGGAGGGCGATCATCACCGTCAGGCCGGCCGCCAGGACGCTGGAAAAGGAGTCGGGGGCGGAGATGGCCACCTTGAAGCCGCGCCAGATGAGGAAGAAGAAGAGCACCAAGATGGCGGCGGAACCGATGAAGCCGAGTTCTTCGGCGATGATGGCGAAGATGAAGTCGGTGTGGGCCTCCGGCAGGTAGAAGAGCTTCTGCCGGCTACGGCCGAGGCCGACCCCGAAGAGACCGCCTGAACCCAGGGCGTAAAGGGCTTGGATGATGTGGTACCCGGTGTCGCTGGGATCCGCCCAGGGGTTGAGGAAGGCCAAGAAACGCCGCCGCCGGTACTCCTCACCGAAGATCAGGGCCCCGAGCACGGGCAGGGCGGCCAGGGCCAGCCCGCCGAGGTGGGCCAGGTTGGCGCCGGCCGCGAAGAGCATCAGGAAGACCGTGCCGGCCAGGGCCACCGAGGTCCCCAGGTCGGGCTCCATCATGATCAGGGCCCCGGCGACCCCGAGGATGGCCAGGGTCGGCATGATGCCCCGCCAGAAGTCGATGGTCCGCCCCGCCGACCGCGACGACTCGGGAGCCCGCCACGGATCGGCGGACCGCCGCGGTCCTCGCGTCAGGAAATGGGCCAAGTAGATGACAATGGTCAGTTTGGCCAGTTCGGACGGCTGGATGGCGTAGGTGCCGAAGCCGACCCACCGCCGGGCCCCGTTGATCTCCCGGCCGATTCCCGGGATGAGCACGATGACCAGCAGGAAGAACGATCCGAGGATGATCGGCGTGGCGTACCGGCGCAGCACCCAGTAGTCCACGTTCATCATCACCATCATCGCGGTTATGCCAACGACGGCCCAGGCCAGCTGGCGCTTAAGGAAGTAGTAGGCGTCGTTGTACTGCGTCTCGGACCTGACCGAGCTGGCCGAGAAGACCATTACCAGGCCGATGGCCAGGAGGGCCATGACCACGGCGAAGATGGCGAAGTCGGGGCTGCGCTTACGACGGGCCAACGGTCACCGCCCCTTTCGAACCAGCGCCACGCCGGACGATTCCCACCCGGAGTCTTAGCCCCAGTTGCGGAGGCCCAGGAAGCCGACCACGGCGAAGATCGTCGCCAGGAGCCAGAAGCGCGTCGTCACTTGGTTCTCCGTCCACCCGGACAGCTCGAAATGGTGGTGCAGCGGGGCCATCAGGAAGACCCGCTTCCCCGTGGTCCGAAAATAGAGGACCTGGATGATGTCGGACAGGCCCTCGATGACAAAGAGCCCGCCGGTGATGACCAGGAGGAGTTCGGTCTTGCTCAGGACGGCCAGGGCCGAGAGGGCTCCACCGAGGGACAGCGCGCCCAGATCGCCCATGATGACGCGGGCCGGATGCAGGTTGTAGACCAGGTAGCCGAGACAGGCGCCGGTGATGGCCAGGGCCACCAGGCCCAGCTCGACACGATCGAGGGCGAGGGCGATCACGGCGTAGGCGGCCGAGGTGATGACCATCGCCCCCCCCGCCAGCCCGTCGACCCCATCGGTCAGGTTGACCGTATTGGCCGTGGCGATGAGGAGGACGGTCACGAAAACGGGATAGAAGTAGCCGAGGTTGACGACGATGCCGGTGAAGGGGACGCCGACCGTCGGCGGCAGCCCGGCGAGATTGGTCGCCCCCAGGCTGAGGACGATGGCGATGAGCATCTGACCGAGCAGTTTCTCCCGGGCCTTCAAACCGAGCGGCCGGTGGAGGACGACCTTCCGATAGTCGTCGACGAGGCCGATCGCCCCGAGGGCCAAAGTAGTGAAGAGAACCAGGAGGACGGGCACGGTCAGAGGGACGAAGGCGACGGTCCCGACAACGACCCCGAGGAGGAAGATGAAGCCACCCATGGTCGGGACGCCGGCCTTCCTGAGGTGGGTCCGCGGTCCGTCGCTGCGAATGCTCTGCCCGACCTTGAGGCGTTGCAGGAAGCGGATGATGGCCGGCCCCGCGGCGACGGCGACGACGAAAGCCAGGCCCGGGGCCAGGATCAATTTCTCCATGAGGACCACTCCCGATGACCGGTTGACCTTGCTATCCGCGGGCCAATGAGCCGCGGAGGGCGGCGACGATCTCCTCCATCTTCATCCCGCGCGATCCCTTGACCAGCACGGTGTCCCCGGGACGAAGGACGGCCATGGCCGCCGCGGCCGCCGCCCGGTTGTCCCCGCAGGTGGTAACCCTGGCCGGGTCGAGGCCCGCCGTCACCGCCGCCCGGCCGATGATCGCCCCGAGGTCCCCGACCGTGACGAGGTGGTCGACGCCGGCCTCGCGGGCCGCCAGACCCACCTCTTCATGCCCGGCTTCAGCCGCCGAACCGAGCTCGAGCATCGTCCCAAGGACGGCCAGCGAACGGCCGCCGACGGAGAGCTCCCTGAGGATCTCCAGGGCCGCCCGAGTCGAGGCCGGTCCAGCGTTGTAAGTGTCATCGATAATCGTCACGCCGCCCTCGTGATGGACCTCCAGACGCATGGCCGTGCGCCGCGGCTCCGCCAGACCGGCGGCGATCTCCGGCATGGTCATCCCGAGGGACCGGCCGACGGCGATCGCCGCCAGGGCATTGCCCACGGTGTGAAGACCGGGAATCGGTACGGTGACCTCGTGAACGCGCCCTGGGTCATCGCCCGCCAGGGCAACGGTCACCCTGACCCCCTCTTCCCCACGGGTCTGGAAATCGACCGCCCGCACCTGGCAGTCCGTCCCTCGGCCGTAGTAGACGACCGGGGCCGCCGAGCGGTGGGCGACCTCCCGGCAGCGCGGGTCATCGCCGTTGAGGACGGCCAGTCCGTCCGGGGGGAGGGCCTCAATCAGTTCGGCCTTAGCCCGGGCAATGTTCTCGACCGAGCCGAGGAGTTCCAGGTGGGTCAGTCCGATGTTGGTGACGAGGCCGACCGAGGGCTTGGCAATCCCAGACAGATAAGCGATCTCGCCGATCCCTCGCATGGCCAACTCGAAGACGGCCGCCTGATGATGGCGCTCCAATTCAAGAACGGTCAAAGGGAGGCCGACCTCGGTGTTCAGGTTCCCCTCCGTGGCCAGGGTGTCGAAGCGCCGCTCGAGAACCCCCGCGACAAGGTCCTTGGTGGTGGTCTTACCGACGCTCCCGGTCACGCCGACAACCGGGAGTCTGAACCGTTGACGGTAGGCGGCCGCCAACTTGCCAAGGGCGGCCACGGCCTCCTCGACGACGATGACCGCCGCTCCCGGCGGACCCTCGACCGGCCGTTGAACCAGAGCCCCGGTCGCCCCCCTGGCGACGGCCTCGGCGACATAGGCGTGACCATCCACCCGCTCGCCGGGGATGGCCACGAAGAGGTCGCCACCCTTGACCTTCCGGCTGTCTGAAGCAGCCCCGGTGAAGACCGCGTCGGGCGGCCCGGCGACCAGGCGCCCGCCGCACGCGGCGGCCGCCTCGGCGGCCGTGAAGCGTACCTCCCGGGCCTGGCCCTCGACCATCGGGCCCTCCCCGCCTCCGCTCATTTCGTCCTTTCCCCCAGGGCCTGCCTGGCCACTTCCCGATCGTCAAAGTGGATGGTCCGGTCGCGAAAGATCTGGTAGGTCTCGTGGCCCTTGCCGGCGATGACGACGACGTCGTCCTTCCCGGCCCGGGCGACGGCCTGGCGGATGGCTTCCTCGCGGTCGGCCGTGGTCGTGTAACCCCACCGCGGCGGCCGGGTCTCGAGGCCGGCCTCGACCTCGTGGATGATCGACATGGGGTCCTCACTCCGGGGGTTGTCGCTGGTGATGATGGCACAATCGGCATAGCGTCCGGCGATGTCGCCCATGATCGGCCGCTTCTTCCGGTCGCGGTCGCCGCCGCACCCGAAGACCAGGATGACCCGGCCCCGGGCCAAGTCGCGGGCCGTTTGAAGCAGGTTCTCCAGACCGTCCGGGGTGTGGGCGTAGTCGACGATGACCGCGAAGTCCTGGCCGGCGTCGACCCGCTCGAAGCGACCGGGGACGACGTCCGCACGGGACAGGACCTCGATCATCTCCTCCGGGGCGAGGCCGTCGGCCAAGCCGACGCCCATCGCCGCCAGCGCGTTGTAGGCGTTGAACCTCCCGGTCAGCTGCAGCTTCAGGGGTAGGCGGCGGCCGCCCGCCTCGATCACCAAGCTGACCCCGGAGGCCTCGACGATGACGTCGTGCCCTCGGAGGTCGGCCGGCTTGGTCAGGGAGTAGGTGATCACCGGGACCCTGCAGGCCCGGACGAAGAAATCGTGGTTGGGGTCATCGGCATTGATCACGGCCGCCTTGGGCCCCGCCTTCGGTCTCCCGACGTAGGTCTCCCCGAGCATCGCGAAGAGCTTGGCCTTGGCCTTCATATACTGCTCGAAGGTGTGATGGAAGTCCAGGTGGTCCTGGGTGACGTTGGTCAGGACGGCCACATCGAACTCACAGGCGGCCACCCGGTGCAGCTCGAGGGCGTGCGAAGAGACCTCCATGGCCGCCCCGTACGAGCCAACGTCGACCATCTGCCGGAATAGGAGTTCGAGGTCCGAGGATTCGGGGGTGGTCCGTTCGACCGGGCGGGGCAGGTCGTCGACGATGTTGTGGATTGTCCCGATCAGACCCACCTTGCGCCCCCTGGCTGAGAGCAGTGAGCGAACAAGGTGAGTGGTGGTCGTCTTGCCGTTGGTCCCGGTCACCCCGATGACCTTCAGGTCCTTCGACGGATGGCCGTAGAATTCGGCTGAGCCCAGGGCCAGGGTTCGCCGCGAACTCTCGACCCCGACCACGGTGACCCCGGCCGGGATGGCCGGGACCATCACCGCCGGCTTCTCGATGAAGACCGCCCGAGCCCCCTTGGACAGGGCCTGAGGGATGAAGTCGTGGCCGTCGCGGACGAAGCCCTGGATGGCGAAGAAGGCGCCGCCCGGCTCGAGCCGCCTGGAGTCGTAGGCCAGTCCGGTGAGGTCGATGTCGACCGGTCCGGTCACCTTGGCCGGGCCAATGGCCTGCAGCATCCGGCTCAACTGCACATGGATTCCCCCTGCGGGCAATGCCCTATCCCCTAGTGTATACGTAATGTACCGGTTTTATCAAGGAGTCGGCCATTGGAACAGCCATTGGAGCCGCCCGCGGTTGACCGGCTTACGGCGGCGGCGGCTCGAAGCGGGCATTGACAATCGACCCGCGCGGGACCTTCACTCCAGGCCTGGGGTCCTGGGCCTTGGCCAGACCGGTCCCGGTCGGGTTGATCTTCAAGCCGAAGGACCCGAGAATCTCACCCGCCTCGCGAATGGTCTTCCCTATTACCGACGGCACCAAGACCTCGCTGGTTCCCGTCTGGCCGGAGTCCGTCCCTGATCCTCCCCCGGTGCTGCCGACCCTCAGGATGATCGTGGTCCCGGCCGGGACCTGAACGCCGCCCGGCGGGGTCTGCTCGTAGACGCGGTCCCCATCCCCCTCGACCCGCCACTCCAGGCCTCTCTGGTGGAGATCGTTCTTGGCCTTGGCCAACTCGCTCCCGACCACATCGGGCACGCCGACGGAGGTCTTCGTGTCCGCCGGGGCCTTGGCCGGGTCGTAGCTGATCGGAATCTCGAGGTAGCGGTACGCGTCGCGCATGATCGCCTGGAAGACCGGGCCGGCGACCTGGCCGCCGAAGTACAGACCGGTCGACGGTTCATCGACCACCACCAGGACCAGAAGGCGAGGGGTATCGGCCGGGCCGTAGCCGATGAACGAAGCGATGTAGGAGTCTGAGGAGACCCGGCCGCCGACCGACTTTTGCGAGGTGCCGGTCTTACCGGCCAGGTGATAGCCTTCGATGAAGGCGGTCTTGCCGGTGCCCTCTTCAATCACCCGCTCCATCGCCTGGCGCAGCTCGCGGGAGGACACCTCGGTCATCACCCGGCGGACCTCGGTCTTGCCAATGGTGGCCACGGTCTTCCCCTGCGGGTCGCGAATCTCCTTCACCACGTGCGGCTTGACCAGGGTCCCCCCGTTGGCGATGACGCTCATCGCCGTGGCCATCTGGATCGGAGTGACCGTCAGGGTCTGGCCGAAGGACATCACCGCGGTGTCCACGGGCTTGGCGTCCTTCTGGGCCGGCATGATGGCCTTGGCCTCACCCGGCAGGTCGATCCCGGTCAGGTCCATGAACCCGAAGGCCTGAAGGTACTTGTAAAACTTGTCGGTCCCCAGCCGGTTCAGGCCGACCTGGACAAAGCCGACGTTGCACGAGTTCTTGATGACATCGGAGAAGGTCTCCGCTCCGTGACCGCTGGCCTTCCAGCAGTTGATGGTCGCGCCCGGGACCTTGACGAACCCAGGACAGTAGAAGGAATCCGTCATTCGCACGACGCCCTCTTCGAGGGCGGCCGCGGCGGTGACCGGCTTGAAGACGGAGCCGGGGTAGTATGTGTCCGAGACGGGGATGATCCGTCGGTTGGCGGCCGGGTAGTCCTGCCAGTGGTTGGGGTCGTAGTCGGGCCGCTGAGCCAGGGCGAGGACCTCACCGTTGTTGGGGTCCATCACGATGACCGTCCCTGAAGCCGCTTGGTGCTCGAGCATCGCCTTCTCCAGGTCCCGCTCGGCGATGAACTGCAAGGTCTCGTCGATGGTCAGGACAAGGGTGTCCCCGTCGACGGGTTGGAAGTAGCGGTAGTTGGCATCGGGGATCTGCCGGCCGCGGGCGTCGTACTCGCCGACCAACCGCCCCGGCTCGCCCTTGAGGTACTTGTCATACTGGTACTCGAGCCCGCCAAGGCCCTGGCTGTCGATGCCCGAGATGCCGATGACCGACGAGGCCAGATTGCCCTTGGGGTAGAACCGTTTCGACTCCTGGGTCAGGGCGATCCCCTCGAGCTTGCCCTCTTTCTTGAGGGCCTTGATCTTGTTCGAGGTCTCATCGTCGACCTTCCGCTTCACCCAGACGAAGAAGGTCCTCTTCTTCAGCTCAGTCAAAAGGCCGTTCTCTTCCAGCCCGAGGATCCCCGCGAGGAGCTTGGCCGACTCCTCGGGGGCCTTGACCTGGATGGGGACGGCGTAGACCGAATCGACGTTGACGCTGATCGCCAGTTCTTTGAGGTTCCGGTCGAGGATGGCCCCACGGCGGGCCTCGATCGGCGTGTCCCGAGTGCGGGCCTCGTCGCCCTTGGACCGCAGCTCCTCCCCGCGGACCAATTGCAGCCAGCCCAGACGCCCGACCAGCAGACCCAGACAAGCCAGGGAAAAAAGAAAAAGAAAGGCTACTCTCTTCCTCATGCTGAAGCCGGGTACGGAACCCAAGGAGCCTTCCTCCTCTTGGGCGGACAGTTCAGTTTATCGAGCTCCCAGCGATGCAAGAGAAGCGAGCTCGCGGACCAAAACGTCACCCCTTATCCTTGGCCCAGCCGTCCCGCGGGTCGGAACCGGCGCATCAGTCCCAACTGCCCGCGTTGGCCTGGCGAACGGTGGTCAGCCAGCGCAGGATGCGGTGGAAGGTGTCGGCGATGACCTTAGCCGCCGGCTGGGCGGAGGCCTGGGCCACGACCAGGCCGGCCGTTTCCTGGGCCGGGCCCTCATCCATGGGGGCCTTGGCCGCTTGACTCCCGCCCGCCAGGTCGGTCCGGAAGCCATAGGCGTTGGCGTCGGCGGCCACGGTTACGGAGGCGAATCGGAAGGTGTCCGGTTCTTTCATCCTAAGCTTGGAGGTGGCCACGGCGCGGATCCGCTCCAGGCTTTGGGCCTGGGCCAGTTGCAGTTCGAGGGACTCCCTATCCCGCTGGAGCTGGGCCAGTTGACTCTGGAGTTGATCGATTTGATACCCTTCCCTGACCGTGCCAAGGGCCCGGGCGGCGATGCCGAAGGCGACCACAAAGCAAAGCACAAGGCACAGGAGGTAGAGCGCCGGCAGACTGAAAGCTAGTTTTCGGCCTGCTACCCGCTCTCTCCTGTTCCCGGTGACCAGCCTCCGGCGGGAAAAGTCTCTTTGTCCCCGTGCTAGTTCCTCTGCTGCAATCAAGGAATATTCGCCTCCCGAGGCCGTTAGAACGCGGCCCGAACAGCCCGAAGCTTGGCGCTCCTGGCCCTGGGGTTGCCGGCGACCTCCGGGTCGCTCGGCTCCACCGGTTTCTTAGTCAGTATCTCGAAGCGGCCATCCATTGCCGCCGCCTTGAACGTCCTCTTCACCAAGCGATCCTCGAGGGAGTGGAAGGAGATGGCGACCACCCGACCACCTTCCCGGACGGCCACGAGAGCCGCCCCCAAACCCGTTTCGATGGCCCCGAGTTCACCATTGACGGCAATCCGCAGGGCCTGGAAAGTCCGCTTGGCTGGGTGCGGCCCTCGCCGCCTGGCCCCGGCCGGGATGGCCGCCTTGATCACCTCGACCAAGTCTCCGGTGGTCTCTAGGGGCCGCCGGGCGCGGGCCTCGCCGATGAACTCGGCGATCCTCCGCGCCCAGCGCTCTTCACCGTATTCGTAAAGGATGCGGGTCAGGTCGGCCGGACTCCAGTGGTTGACCACGTCGGCCGCGGTCAAGTCCCGGCTCACATCCATCCTCATGTCAAGGGGGGCGTCTTGCATGTAGCTGAAGCCCCTTGAGGCCTGATCGAACTGTCTTGATGACGCCCCCAGGTCAAATAAGACGCCGTCCACGGAAGGGATTGCCCGAGACGCAAGGACCTCGGATAACTCGGCGAAGTTGGCGTGAACCAAAGTCGCCGACGAGCCGGCCGGGCTCCCTAACTCCATTTCGTCCCTGGTGACCGGGTCAGGACTTGGGAGCCATCCCTGGCTCACTAGTCTCTCGGCGGCTATCGCTAGTGCCCCGGCATCCTGGTCGATGCCGATGAGCTTTCCGCCAGGCCCGATCCTGGCCAAGATCTCGGAAGTGTGTCCTCCCTCGCCCAGGGTGCAATCAACATAGATGCCCCCGGGACGGCAGTCGAGAAACTCGATGGCCTCCTTCAACAAGACCGGCTGGTGGTAGCCTCCCTGGTCGACCGTCACCGGCTCCCCCTCGGGGCCTTCCCCACCGCTCTCATCAAATCCCGATGTCCACGATTTTCTCGGCGATTTCTTCATATGATTCTCCCGCCTTACGGCGGAAGCTCTCCCACTCGGCCTTGGCCCAGACCTCGACGCGGGTGGCCACTCCGACGATGACCACGTCCCGCTCGATCTTGGCATGCTCCTTGAGGTTGGCCGGGATGATGACCCGCCCTTGCTTGTCAGGCTCAGCGTCGGCGGCTCCGGAGAAGAACATCCGGGAAAAGGCCCGAGCGTCGGCCCGTGTGAAGGGCAGGCCCTTCAGCTTTTCCTCTAACTTCGCCCACTCGTCATCCGGGTATACGAAAAGACAGCTGTCCAGGCCGCGGGTGATGGTAAAGTGATCACCCAGCCGCTCCCGGAACTTGGAGGGCATCGTCAGGCGATTCTTTTCGTCCAGCGAGTGCTCGAATTCGCCTTTGAACATGACCCTCCACCTATCGGTCCGACCGGCCGTGGGCGGCCGGGGCCCTTAAAGAGAATCGCGGCGCCAGGGGCAAATGGGGGTTTTCAAGCAAGGGGTTTTGGCGTCGCGGTGCGAAACCTTCGGTGTCCGTGGTTGACCCGAGGGCCCAAACCTCAGATCCGGCGGGGGCGGGTCCGGTTCTGACCGGTCCCGGGGACCTTCCCCACTTCTACCCACTTTCACCCACCAATGCCTATTTTTCTCCATGCCAGTCTCGACTCCTGCTGGCCGGGGAAGAAAATTTTCCATTTGCGTAGGGGCCGTTCCAATGCCGGTGCGGAAGGCCAGCCCCCTGTAGATGTGAAAAGCCCGACTGTCAATTGACAGCCGGGCTTCTTGTCCTCGTCGGCTTTGACTGAGAAGCTTCTCCTCCACCGGCGGTGGTGCAAACGCACGTTCGTCAAGCCTTGGCCAAGCAGGGCTACTCTAGCGCAGGCGCGGGTCCGAGCGTTCGGCCAACCCGTCGGCCAGCAGGTTGAACCCGAGGATGGTCAGGGCGATCAGGAGCCCCGGGAAGATGGCCATCCAGGGAGCCTGGTAAAGGAAGTTCTGGGCCTCCTGCAGCATCAACCCCCAGCTCGCGGCGGGCGGCTGGACGCCCAGGCCGAGGAAGGACAGGGCGGCCTCGGCCAGCACCGCCGTGGAGAAAGCGATACTGGCCTGGACGAAGAGGGCCGGGGCGGCGTTGGGGAGCAGGTGGGTCCGGACGATCTGCCAGTCGCCGGCCCCGATCGACTTGGCCGCCTCGATGTAAAGCTGCTTCCTCAAGGTGATCACGAGACTCCGGGTGAGCCTGGCAAAGGCCGGGACCTCGGCGAGGCCGATGGCCACGGTCACCTGATGGAGGCCGGGACCCAGGGCGGCCACCAAGGCCAGGGCCATGATCAAGGGAGGGAAGGCGTAAAGGCCGTCGATGAAGCGCATGAGGAATTCATCGAGTGGTCCGCCTCGGAAACCGCCGGCGGCCCCGAGGATGACCCCGAGGGCGGCGGCGATGGCCGCCACGCCCAGGCCCACCTGGACCGCCGAGCCGGCCCCCTTGAGGACCCGGCTGAGGGCGTCCCGCCCGAACTGATCGGTTCCGAAGGGGTGGTTCAAAGAGGGCGGGGCGGCCCGCTCGGAGAGATCCATCCGCTCCGGGTCGTGAGGGGTCCAGACCGCCCCGAGTCCCGCCAGGGCGAGGACGATCGAGACCAGGATCAGCCCGACGACGAGGTTCAGGCAACGACGCCGGCCAAGCTGGAACGGGGCGCCGGCGGGCCGCCCGGGGCGAGGTCGGTTGAGGTCGAAACGGCCGATCATCCCCCGTCCCCCTCCCCCACCCTGGTCCGTGGGTCGATGACCCCGTAACTGAGATCCACGGCCAGGTTGATAAGGGAGACGATAAGCACGAAGAAAACGACCAGCCCCTGGACGAGGGGCAGGTCGCGGTCGGCGACGCCGAGGAGCAGGAGGGTGCCCAGGCCCGGCAGGGCGAAGACCCGCTCGATCACGACGCTGCCGGCCAGGAGCGCTCCGACCTGCAGGCCGGCCGTGGTCAGGACGGGGATGACCGCGTTGCGGAGGCCGTGGCGAAAGAGGACGCCGGCCTCGGTCACGCCCTTGCCCCGGGCGGCCTGGACGTAGTTGGCCGAGAGGGCTTCACCCATCGCGGCCCGGGTCAACCGGGTCAGCAC
The DNA here is from genome assembly GCA_036504675.1 of Bacillota bacterium. Classification (NCBI taxonomy): domain Bacteria; kingdom Bacillati; phylum Bacillota; species Bacillota bacterium. Next base: position 27,512 of record DASXUT010000144.1, read on the forward strand.
GGCCGCCCGCCCGACGGCCAGGGTCAGGGCGGGCAGGACGAGATAACCCAGTCCGGCCAGGAAGCCCTCCCCCGAGCCGGCATAGCCACCGGCCGGGAAGATGTGAAGGCCGAGGGAGAAAGCCATGATCGCCATGATTCCCAGCCAGAATCCGGGGACGGCCAGGCCGAGCTGCAAGAAGAAGGTGGCCGCCCAATCGACTCCTCGGCCGCGGCGGGCCGCGGCCAGGACGCCCAAGGGTACCCCGATGAGGGCGGCGACAAAGATGGCCATCGCCGCCAGGGTGGCCGTCAGGGGCAGGCGGCTGAGGATGAGGGTCAATACCGGCTCCTCGTAATGGACCGAGCGCCCGAGGTCGCCCCGGGACAGCCCGCTGAGCCAGCCGAGGAAGCGCACGCCTAAAGGCCGGTCGAGGCCCAGTTCGGCCCGGACGGCCTGGATCGACTCGGGCGACCCTTCGAGGCCGACGATGACCGCGGCCGGGTCCCCAGGCAGGATATTGAAGACGAAAAAACTGAGGGTCGAGGCGATGAGGACGGTCAGGACAAGTCCGGCGAGGCGCCTCATCAGGGCTTGGATGGTCAATCGTTGGGCCTCCGGATGACCGGCCGGCCTTGACGGCCGGCCGGTTATATGGCGTCCGGACTGCTACTTTCCCTTGGACACCCCGCGCAGGTCGTAGATGTCGATGGGATAGACCTGCCACCCCTGGACGGCCTTGTTCAGGCCGACCACCTGCATCGGCGACTGGAGATAGACGGCCGGACACTGATCGGCCAGGATCTCCTGAGCCCGTCGGTAGAGCTGCTTGCGCTGGTTCGGGTCGGACACGGTGGCCGCCTGGGCGATGATCTGGTCGTATTCGGGATCCGAGAAGTTCATGTAGTTCTCTTTGCTGGTACTGACGTATCGATTCAAGAACGGGTCCGGGTCGAGCCGCCCGGTGTGGCCGATGACGGTCAACTCGTAATGGCGACCGCTGTAGACTTCCTTAAGCCAGGTGGCCCAGTCGATGACCTTCAGGTCGGCCTGAACCCCGATCGCCTTGAGCTGTTCGGCCACCACCTGCCCGGCCTTGCGGTGCAGCATGTAGGGCTCAGGGAGAATGATCGTCGTCTTGAAGCCGTTCGGCCAGCCGGCCTCGACCAAGAGAGCCTTGGCCTTGGCCACGTCCTGAGCGTGTCTGGCCGTGAGGTCGTTGTACCAATCGCTCGAGGCCGGCATGTGGGTGGCGATGGGCGTCCCGTAACCCCAGACCGAGCCGTCGATGACCGCCTTCCGGTCGACGGCTAGGGCGAGCGCCTGCCGGACCCGGACGTCGTCAAAGGGCTTCTTCTTGTTGTTGATCGCCATCAGCTGTACGGCGTTCATCGGCACCGCCAGAAGCTTCAGGCCGGCGTCGGCCTCGACGTCCTTGGCGTTCTCCGGCGGGACATCCGGGACGACGTCGACCGTCCCCGACTTGAGGGCCATCAGCCGGGCGGCCGGGTCGGGGATGACCTGGAAGACCACCTGATCGACCTTGGCCGCGCCGCGCCCGAAGTACTGGTCAAAGCGCTCCAGGACGACCTCCTGGTCCTTCTTCCACTCGACAAACTTGAAGGGTCCGGTGCCGACGGGCGCCGTGCTCATCGTCCCGGCCGCTTCCTTGGGGACGATGGCCGCCCAGCCCATGGCCAGGTTGGACAAGAAGGAGGCCTGCGGCGCCTTGAGGGTGATGGTCACCTGGGCCGGGCCGCTCACCGCCACCGAGGCCACGGCGGCGAAATCGGCCGCCCGCTTGTTGGCGCCGGGGTCGCGGATCTGGTCGAGGCTCCACTTGACATCCTCGGCCGTCATCTTCCGGCCGTTGTGGAAGAAGACGTCGGGGCGGAGGTTGAAAGTCCAGGTCAGCCCGTCAGGGGAGACCTTCCAGTCGGTGGCCAGGTCGGGGCCCAGCCGTCCGGCCGGGTCCGTCTGGACCAGGTTGTCGAAGATGTTCCGGGTCAGGTTGAAGGTGGCCGCGGCCACCGTCTTATACGGGTCGAGTCCGTCCGGATCGGTGTTGATGGCCACTCGCAGGGCTTGCTGCCGGGCGCACCCGGCCGTTCCGGGAAGGATCACGGTCGCCAGAAACGCCACCACCAAGAGCCCGATCAGGGCTCCGCGCGTCCTCTTGCCGCCGCCCGTCTTTCCCAAGGCGATCCCCTCCTATGCGATTTGAGGGCCAGCGAGGGCTCAGTGCGAGAAGAGTGGCGGCCCGGCCTTGAACAAAAACAGCCTTCCCGCGGGGGAAGGCTGACAAAGCCATGGCCGGCAGGTCAGCTCCCTGTCTCGGTCCGCGGTCGGATCCAAGCATGGCTGTTCCTGAGCTTCGACGAAGCTGCGTAGGCACCAGGGAATAAACTCGAGGTGTAGCCCTCTGTGCTACCCTTCCTGTATTATATCACCGCTCCGGAAGGCTGGAAAGGGTCAAGAAGCGAGGAAACCCCCAGGCGCAAAGGACGGTATGAGCCGGCCTCAGCCAGAAGGGGAAAGCGTGGACGGGCCAGACAGAAAGGAACCCCCGAAGGGGTTCCTCGATTTCACGGCATCACCGCGGCCAACCAGCCAGGACGGAGGGCTACCGTCAAGACCGGCGAACCGCACCTCGGACAGCGTAGGGCTTGAGCCTTCCCACGTTTTTCCTCGCCGACCGGCCCCCGATCCTCCGGGGCCGTTCCCCGGGCAACCTCCAGACCTTGCACTCCGCAGCTCAGACACAAGTACTCAACCGCGTCGACCACCTTCAATGGCGTCGCCTCCTTGGTCTCTTTGGGGTGCCGCTGCTATTCGGTTGTCCTTTACCCTATTCGTCTTTGGCCGGGAGATTCCTTTGGCAAGAGCCGGCCGCTGGGCAAAGGAATATTCACCTTGGACGAACCTTAGAAGAAGAGACCGAAGAAAAGGGACAAACGCGTCGAGGACGGTCGCATCTGGGGGCGCGGGGCCGTGCCGGCTGCTAGCCCGACCGGCCGCCGCGATCACCGTTCCCCTCAGGTTCAGCCCCGAAGAGCATCTCCGGGGCCCCCTCCGGGTCGACCGCCCGGTCCCGCCAGTAGGCCTGGTAGAGCTCCAGGTAAGGCCGGTTGGTGCCGTCGGCCAGGTCCAGCCCGAGGAGGGCGGCCGCCCGGGTGATGGCCCGCCGGGGGCCTTCGATTTCAACGTAATCGCCAAGGAACGGCAAGCGGTCCAGGCAGACAGCGACCTCCCCGAGGTCGAAGGTCTCCCGGACCTTTTCCTTACGCCGCACCGGGAGGTATCCGAGGGCTCCGAGAAGGGCCATCATCCGGTCGAAGTCGGCCACCCCGCACTCAAGCTCCTCCCGCTCGGCGAAGATGGTCCCGCCGGCCGGAGGGCCCTTGTAGGTCAGCACCAACCCCGCTTGATCCCGCCGGAGCCTGAGGACGCGCCCCTCGGCGGCCAGCCGGCCGCCGACCTGGTCGAGGTAGACATCGGCTTCGTGGACCGGCCCCCGGCCTTTGGCGCCGACTTCCTGTAGACGGCGCCGGACGGCCGCCGGGCCGGCCCCCAGCCGGAATTTTATCTCGATCTCCTTGGGCGGTTCGGGCAAGGTCTGCACCCCCGCGAAGTGATTGGTCGACCCATGGGAAAGCGGCAGGCTCGGCCTGCCGCTCGCAGCTTGCTTATCCCTGGGCGGTCGAGGAGTCCCGGGCGGTCCCTTTGGTCCGTCGGTTGGCCCGGCAGTCGATGACCCTCTTCTCGGTGACGACCAGGTCCATCGGGACGTCGAATCGCCCGGGTTTGAGGCTCTCCACCAGCTGGACCTCGAAGGCCAGGGCCACGGCCAGTCTCCCCGGCCTCAGATTCTTCAGGAAGCGGTCGTAGTAACCGCCGCCGTAACCGAGCCGGTTTCCCAGCCGGTCGAAGGCCACTCCGGGCACGAAGACAAGGTCGATGGAGGGCGACTCGAGGGGGCGCAGGGATTCCACCTTCGGCTCGAGGATGCCGTAGTTGCCCAGGGCCAAGTCGGCGGCCGGATCGAGCAGCCGCGACGGGATCATCCGGCGCTCGGCCGGGAAGATCTTGGGGACGGCCACCACCTTGCCCCTCAAGAGCCCTTCCCGAATCAGTCCGCCGCTGTCCACCTCGTGCTTGAACGAGCAGTAGACCATGATCGTCCCGGCCTTCTGGAACTCGGGGAGCGAGGTGGCCAGGGCGACCACGGCTCGCGAGCGGGCGGCCACCTCTTCGCCGGAAAGAGCCTTCCGGCGCTGGAGGATCTCCCGTCGGAGCCGAGCCTTCTCTTCTCGGGTGCCCGTGTTCACCGGCTCACTCGATGACCTCGGAGAAGTAGACCACTGTGACCTGGTCGTCCGGGCCAATCTCCCGGCCATAGATCGACTTCAGGAAGGCCGCGGCGTCGGCCGGGCTTTTCATGTCGGGGTTCTCTCCCGAGAGGTCCTCCGGGGTCAGTTCGGATACCTTCTTCAGGGTGACTCGGTCGACGACCGCCGTGAAGACTTTTTGGCGGGGACGGAAGCGATTACCGTGGGTCACCCAGACCAGGTCCCCCTCGTCGTACTTGGCGCGCTTGTCTCCCAGCCGAATGGTGCAACGCTTGTCGCGGACGACGAGGATGCCGTGGTAGACCGAGGAGTAGAAGTTCAGGGCTTTCACGGGGGTCCCTCCCGAGCGGCGGTTTCGGAATACTATTCAACGGACCGATGGCTAATCCTACCGTGTCCGGAAAAGGTCGAGACGATTAGGACCGGGACCGCCGGACGAGGGGGTGATGGCCGGTCACAGACCGGCGCCCCCGCGGCTTGGCGGGGGCGTCGGAGGGTCGCCGTTCATCCCTGGTCAGCGGCTTAGGTAGTCGACGATACCCTCGGCGATTCCGTCGGCGGCCTTGGCCCGGAAGTCATCATCCTTGAGGGCCAGGGCGTCGTCACGGTTGCTCAGGAAGCCCACCTCGACCAAGACCGAGGCGCTCAGAGAGCTGTTGCGGATGACGTAGAAGTCGGCCGTCTGCAGGCCGCGATTCTGCAGGCCGGTGGAGGCGACCAGTGACGACTGGATGGCCGAAGCCAGGCCACGGTTGTCCGCGGTGTGGCCATTGCCGGTCGAGTAGAACGTCATCGCCCCGCGGACCTGGTTACTCTGGTCGTAGAAGTTGTTGTGGAGGCTGACGAAGATGTCGGCCCCAGCCTTGTTGGCGATGGACGTCCTGACCGCCAGTTGTCCCGCCGCGTTGCCGGGGAAGTACATCCCGGTCCGGGTCATGTAGACCTTCGCCCCGGCCTGGGTCAGAAGACTCCGGACCCGGTTGGCGATAGCCAGGACATTCGTGGCTTCGTCGGAGCCGAACCCAGAGGCCCCGCTGCCGGCGGTGCCGTGCCCGGGGTCAACGACCACGCTCCTGCCGGCCAGGGGTTGTCGGTCCCCGCCGCGCGACGGTTCAGGCGACGGGGTGGGGGCCGGCTTGGGGGCCGGGGTCGGCGCGGGGGCCGGGGTCGGCTTGGGGGCTGGGGTCGGCGCGGGCTTGGGGGCGGTCACCGGCGCGGATGGGGCCTGCGAGTCGGTGGGAGCGGCCGGCTCAGCCGGCGGCGTGACCGACGGCTCCGCGGCCGCCTGCCCCGGGTCGATCGGGGCCCGGCCGGTCCCAGCCAGGACGACGGTAGCCGTCATCAACCAGGCCACCAGGATCGTCGCTCCAACGATTCTCAGATACGGGAGCTGGAGATGCGCCGGGGTCCTCCCCGACGACGCCCGCGCGGGCTTGGCGCGCTTGGGCTCATCGGCCATTGGGTAAGCTACCTCCTTCGTCTGCCTCCGGGGTTAGCTGTCGGGTTAGGTGGAAGGAACGCCTGGCGGACTGGACGTTGACCGCTGGTCATCAGCGCAACGGCGCAACCGCCTTCACCCCGAGTCGCCATTTACGGCTCAAAGCCGCGACGACTGTTTCTCCCCCGTACCGCCAGAGCTTCGGATGACCCAGGATCGCGGTCTCAAGCGCTGGCGGATTCGGCTAGATGGGCTTTCAATTCGACAATCGGGCCAGCTATCCTGCCATTTTTGGCAAACTGGGGGACAGCTGGCTGGTGGTAATTTCGGCCAAATTTAGGGCCCGGGTGACAACTCTTCTCGGCAAGTCAGCGGTCCGCCGGTCCAGACCGGCGGACCAAGTCACCGTTCTGGAACGACCTCCTGTCCGAGCTCCATCCACCACGAATCGTCCTCGTCGCCGAGGCGCCACAGGACCACTCCGCGCAGCCCATAGGTTTTCGCCATCCTGACGCGGCTCAAGAAGGACTGCCCGTCCAGGTACCAGGCCTGGCTCTGCAGGCCGGAACGGGTGACGTACCTGACTTCGGTTTCCGCGGCCTGGACCGAGCGAACGGCGGTTCCCTCGGTCCGGCCCAAGGCCGCCACGTCTCTGCCCCTTCGAACCGCCGCCTGGTCCCCGTCGACCGGCCAATCGTAGGCGAAGGCCGGCAAGGCCAGACTGACCTGGCGCGGCCCAACCCGGGCCAGCAAGGCGTCGAGGTTCCCGGTCAGCCACTCCAGACCGCCCATCGGTCCCGGGCGACTGCCCGGCCAGTGCTCGCCCCATCCTTGGAGGATGATCCAGTCGGCGACCCCGGTCAGGGAGGCCGGATCGATGGGAAACGGCTGCTCGCGCGGAGCCGTCAGGGCCGGGATGACCACGCCGAGGGTCCCGCGGCGCCCCATCGCCCGGCGGGTCTCCTCCATGAGGGCGACGACCTGCGTTTCGACGGCAGCCCCCCCGGTGACCGCGACCGGCGATAAGTCGATGACGAGGCCGTCGTATAGCTCCGTGACCACTACGTCGGCCAGCCTGCCGGCAGTGGACCGGCGGACGGCCGGGGTGGCCAGGTAGGCCGGGGCGGCGCCGCCCGACCCGGCTTGCAGAGTGACCAGGGCCCAGACGCCGGCCTCGATCGATCTGGCAAAGCCCACGGCCTGGCCGTCCAGACCGGCTTGACCGACCCGGCCGCTCTCGTCGACCACATACCAATCAGCCAGGATCCCGTCGACCAGGCCGGAGTTTTCGCTCAAGACTCCGAAGGAGGCCGAGATTGGCAGACCGTCCACCCCTTGGCCGGCCCGATCATAGACGCCAACGACCTCGAAGGCCGAGCGTCCCAGGTGCTTTCGGACCGGCGGGATGAGGCGCATCGCCCCGTGGGGGTCAAGCCCGGGCAGGGCGGCCAGGACCAATAGGGCCGCCAGGCCGAGGGCGACGGTCGGCCAAGCCCGTCTCCAAGCAACGCGTAGACGACGCAAGGGCAACCCTCCTCTTGGGGTTGCCCTTAGTATTACCAGTTTGTTCCACGTCTTTCCGCCCCCGATTTCCGGCCCTCAGCCCTTGAGGACCGCCAGGAGTTGGCCGACGCCGACCGAGACCCCCTTGCCCACCTCGACCCGGAGCACCTCGCCGGCCCGCGGAGCGGTGATCTCGTTCTCCATCTTCATTGCTTCGAGGATGAACAGGACCTGGCCGGCCTTGACCGCCTGGCCGGGCGAAACCCGTACGTCCAGGATGACCCCCGGGAGCGGCGCGGTGATGCCGTCGGCCCCCGGCGGCAGGATGATCGCCGGGGCTTTGGCCACGGCGGCCTTTCGGGCCGGAGCCGCCGGGCCCGGCACGGCCGGCGGGACGGCCGGTCCGCCGGGCGGGGTCGGCCGGTCTCCGGCTCGGACCGGCCGCCCCGCGGCGAGTCCGATCTCCTCTATCTCCACGTCGTAGCTTTGTCCGTCGACGGTCACCCGGAACTTCCTGACGGTCATCTCCCGGACCCCTTTCGCCAATCCATTCTCATCCCGGACTGCATCAGACCGCGCCGGCCGGCGGCCGACCAGTCCGCCCTCGGGCGAACCTCGGCGCCGGGCGTCGGCCGCCCGGGATTGATGGAGACCCGCCACCCCGAACCGCGAAGGTCGCCGGCATCGTCAGACAGGCCGGCGGTTCCTTCCGTTGACCGCCCCTCCGCCAGCATGTACTCATCGATGGCGGCGATGATCGCTGCGGCCACCTCCGGCGGCGGCTCCCCGCCGGCCGTCAGCTTCAGCCGCCGCTCCCCGGCCGGTCGGGCCTTGCCCTTCGCCATCTCGCTCCCCTCCGCGTCCCGAAGCCCCCGGTCGTCAGACCGGGAGGTTGCCGTGTTTTTTGGGCGGCCGAGTCTCCCGCTTGGAACTGAAGACTTCCAGCGCGGCCGCCAAGGCCGCCCGCGTCCGCCGCGGGTCTATGACCGCGTCGATGTAACCCCGGGCCGCCGCCACATACGGGTGATGGAGCTTCTCGCGGTACTCCTCGATCTTCTGGCGACGAGTCTCGGGGGGGTTCGGCGACGAGGCGATGTCGTCTCTGAAGATGATGTTGGCCGCGCCCTCGGGTCCCATCACGGCAATCTCCGCCTGCGGCCAGGCGAAGGCCTGGTCGGCTCCGAGGGACCGGCTGCACATGGCCAGATAGGCCCCGCCGTAGGCTTTCCGGAGGACCACGGTCAGCTTGGGGACGGTTGCTTCAGAGTAAGCATAGAGCAGCTTCGCGCCGTGGCGGATGATCCCGCCGTACTCCTGATCCGTCCCCGGGAGATAGCCCGGCGTGTCGACCAGGGTCAGCAGGGGCACATTGAAGGCGTCGCAGAACCGGACGAAGCGCGAAGCCTTGTCCGAGGCGTTGATGTCGATGCAGCCGGCCAGCACCTTGGGCTGGTTGGCGATGATCCCGATGGGGCGCCCACCGAGCCTGGCGAATCCGGTAACCATGTTGGTCGCCCAATAGGGCTGGGACTCGAAGAAATCGCCATCATCGATGATGGGGACGATAACGTCCCGAACGTCGTAGGCCTTGTTCGGGTCGTCCGGGATCACCGCCAGGAGGCTTTCCCCCACCCGGTCGACGGGGTCGGCGGTCGGTGAGGCCGGCGGATCGCCGAGGTTGTTCGGGGGCAGGAAGCTCAGGAGCCTCTTCACCAGAGCCAGGCAGTCGTCCTCACTCTGGGCGTAGAAATGAGCCACCCCGCTGATCTGGTTGTGGGTCAGGGCCCCGCCCAGCTGATCGGCCGAGACCTCCTCACCGGTCACCGCCTTGATCACCTGTGGCCCGGTGATGAACATCTGGCTGGTCTGGTCGACCATGAAGACGAAGTCGGTCAGGGCCGGGGAGTAAACCGCTCCGCCGGCGCAGGGTCCGAGGATGACCGAAAGTTGCGGGATGACCCCCGAGTTGAGGGTGTTGCGGTAGAAGATGCTGCCGTACCCGTTGAGAGCGTCGACGCCCTCCTGGATCCTGGCCCCGCCTGAATCGTTCAGGCCGATGAACGGCACGCCCGCCTTGGCCGCAAGGTCCATGGCCTTGCAGATCTTGGCCGCGTGCATCTCCCCGAGCGTGCCGCCGATGACCGTGAAGTCCTGAGCGAAGGCAAAGGCGGGCCGGCCGTCAATCGTTCCATGACCGGTGACCACGCCTTCGGCCGGGGCCTCGATCCCGGTCATGCCGAACTCGGTCGCCCGGTGCCTGACGAACAGGTCGAGCTCGTTGAAGGTGCCCGGGTCGAAGAGGCGGTCGAGGCGTTCACGGGCGGTCAGCTTGCCCGCCTCGTGCTGACGCTCAACCCGCTTGGGGCCGCCGCCGGCCCGGGCCACAGCCTCCCGTCTTTCCAGGTCCTCCAGCTTGGCCGGCCGGTCGGCCCGGTCCGCCTTGACGACATCAGCCATGCTTCTCGTTCCCCCCGGTCCGCTCTACGAACTCGATCAAGACTCCGCCCGTGCTCTTGGGATGAACGAAGGCGACCAGCGTCCCGGAGGCGCCGGGCCGGGGCCGCTCGTCGAGGAGCCGGACCCCCCGCTCCTTGGCCCGCCGCAGGGTCGCCTCGAGGTCATCGACGCCGATGGCGATGTGTTGCAGCCCCTCTCCCCTGGATTCGAGGAACTTGGCCACCGGGCTTTCGGGCCCGGTCGGCTCCATCAACTCGATCCGTGATTCCCCTAAGGGTAGCATAGCCACTTTGACCTTCTGATCGGCAACCGTTTCCACGTGCGTGACCTCGAGGCCCAGGGCCTCCCGATAGAACCCGAGGGCCTGGTCGATGGAGTGAACCGCCACTCCCAGGTGGTCAATCCGCTTGATCAACCGTTCCACCTCCGCATGGTCATGCCCGCGGACGGACGCCGCGGGCGGTGCCCCTAATCACAAGTCTTAAGACTAACTCCTAGTATCCCAGGATTATGGTTCAACGTCCCGCCCCGATTCCCTCTCGGCCCCAACCATTTTCCGGATGAACTCGACCACTTTGGCCGTGGGCGTGCCCGGTCCGAAGAGCTCGGCGATGCCCTGCCGCTTGAGCTCCGGTACATCCTCGGTCGGGATGATCCCCCCGCCGATGACCAGCACGTCGCCCAAACCCTTGCGGCGGAGGGCCTCGACGACCCGCGGAAAGAGGTGGCGATGGGCGCCGGAAAGGATTGACAGCCCCACCACGTCGACGTCTTCCTGCAAGGCCGCCTCAGCGATCTGCTCGGGGGTCTGCCGGAGGCCGGTGTAGATGACTTCCATCCCGGCGTCCCGTAAGGCCCGGGCGATCACCTTGGCCCCCCGGTCGTGGCCGTCCAAGCCCGGCTTGGCCACCAGCACCCTGATCTTCTCCTGTGCCACAGGCCTCAACTCCACATAATTAGTGTTATGTACCCAGGCTCCGCCCCGCCGGCCCGTCGCCCGGATCACAGGGCGGTTGAAGCGTGATACTCCCCGAAGACCTTTCTCAGGATGTCGTTGATCTCTCCAAGGGTGGCATAAGCCTCGACCGCCTCGAGGATGTGGGGCATGACGTTGTCCCGGCCCCGGGCGGCCCCTTCCAGAGCCCCGAGGGCCCGGTCGACGGCTCCCCCATCCCGCGCGGCCTTGATCCGGGCGAGCTTGGCCCGTTGCCTCTCGGCCACCTCCGGGTCGACTCGGAGGAGCTCCCGGGGCCCTTCCTCCTCGACCTGGAACTTGTTGACTCCGACGATGACCCGGTCCCCGGATTCGATCTCCCGCTGGTAACGATAGGCGCTGTCGTGTATCTCAGACTGGATGAAGCCGCGCTCGATGGCCGCCGGGGCGCCACCCATGGCGTCGATTCTTTCGATGTAGTGCCGGGCCTCCGCCTCGATCCGGTCGGTCAGGGTCTCGACATAGTATGAGCCGGCGAGGGGGTCGATCGTCTCGGCCACGCCGCTCTCGTGGGCAATCAACTGCTGGGTGCGAAGAGCGATGCGGACCGAGTCCTCCGACGGCAGGGCAAGGGCTTCGTCGCGGGAGTTGGTATGCAGCGACTGGGTGCCCCCCAGGACGGCGGCCATGGCCTGCCAGGCCACACGGATGATGTTGTTGTCCGGCTGCTGAGCGGTGAGGGTGACCCCGGCGGTCTGAGTGTGGAAGCGGAGCATCCAGGAACGAGGGTTCTTGGCTCCGAAACGGCCGCGCATGATCCGCGCCCAGAGACGACGGGCGGCCCGGAACTTGGCCACCTCTTCGAGGAAGTCGAGGTGCGAGTTGAAGAAGAAAGACAGGCGCGGGCCGAAGGAATCGACCTCGAGGCCGGCCTCGACGGCGGCCTGGACGTAGGCGATGCCGTTGGCCAGGGTGAAGGCGACCTCCTGAACGGCCGTAGCCCCCGCCTCACGGATGTGATAGCCGCTGATGCTGATGGTGTTCCAGTCGGGCATCTCCCTCGCACAGTAAGCGAAGATGTCCGTGACCAGACGCATCGACGGGCCGGGCGGGAAGATGTAGGTTCCCCGGGCGGCATACTCCTTGAGGATATCATTCTGGACCGTCCCGTTGAGGGCCCTTGACGGGACCCCCTGTTTCCTGCCGACCGCCTGGTACATGGCCAGGAGCGTAGAGGCCGGGGCGTTGATGGTCATCGAGGTCGAGACCTTGTCCAGGGGGATGCCCGCGAACAGCGTCTCCAGGTCGGCGAGGGTGTCGATGGCCACCCCCACCTTCCCCACTTCCCCTTCGGCCAGTGGATGGTCGGAGTCGTAACCGATCTGCGTCGGCAGGTCGAAAGCCACCGATAGACCGGTCTGCCCGTGTTCCCGCAGGTACTTAAAACGGGCGTTGGTCTCCTCGGCCGACCCGAACCCGGCGTACTGGCGCATCGTCCAGAAGCGCCCCCGGTACATGGTCGGTTGGACCCCGCGGGTGAACGGGTACTCCCCGGGGAAGCCGAGGTCCTCCAGATAGTCTTGGTCGGCCAGGTCGACCGGGGTGTACAGGCGGTGGACCGGCTCCCCGGAGGTCAGCCGGAAGTCTTCCTTCTGTTCGGCGAACTTGGCCAGGGTCTTCTTCACCGGCCCCTCGGTCCAGGCGGTCACGGCCGATCTGATGCGCCCGACAGCTTCTTCATCGAAGGTCTTCCCGGCCCGGTCGGGCGAGCGTCCACCGCGCTCAACGGTCTTGTCGTCTGACAAACGCTTCCCTCCTTGTCAATCCCTTATGACCATGATTCCCCGTAAAAGCCCGGCCCCGCTGCCCAAGAGCGCGGCGGGGCCGGGTTGCCTGCTTCGTCTAGTGCGGCGGCGAGTGGTGGAGTGGGTCGATCAATGCAGCCAGCCGCGGACGCGCATGGCCTGGGCGACCCGGTCGACGGCGACCATGAAGGCCGCCTGCCGCATGTCGACATTCTGCTTCTGGTGCATGTTGAAGACGGAGTTGAACGACTCGATCATCATCCGCTCGAGCCGCTGGTTGACTTCCTCTTCGGTCCAGTAGAAGCTCATCAGGTTCTGGACCCATTCGAAGTAGGAGACGGTGACGCCGCCGGCCGACGCCAGGATGTCGGGAATGACGAAGATGCCCCGCTTGAAGAGGATCTCGTTGGCCTCTGGGGTGGTCGGCCCGTTGGCGGCCTCGCCGATGATCTTGGCCTTGACGTTCGGAGCGATGGCCGCGGTGATCTGGTTCTCCAGGGCCGCCGGGATGAGGATGTCGACATCCAACGTCAAAAGGGCCTCGTTGGAGATGTCCTCTGTCCCGGGGGCGCCCTTGACCGAGCCGGTCTTGTCCTTCCAGGCCAGGATGGCCTTGAGGTCGAGGCCGTGAAGGTTGTAGGCGCCGCCCTTGGAGTCGTTGACCGCGACGACCTTGGCCCCGAGGTCGCTCATGAGCTGGGCGGCAAAGCTGCCGGCGTTGCCGAAGCCTTCGACGGCGACCTTGGCCCCCTTGGGGTTGATCCCGAGCTTCTGGGCCGCTTCCTTGATGACGAAGACGCAGCCGCGGGCGGTGGCCGTGTTCCGGCCGGCGGAACCGCCGATGATCAAAGGCTTGCCGGTCATCAGGCCGAAGTTGTTGTACTGCCGGATCTTCGAGAACTCGTCGACCATCCAGGCCATGATCTGCGGGTTGGTATAGACGTCGGGAGCCGGGACGTCCCTCTCCGGCCCGATCAGCGGGGCGACCTTGTCGACCCAACCACGGCTGAGTCGCTCCAGTTCTCGCTGGGACAGCTCCTTGGGGTTGACTCTGATGCCGCCCTTGCCGCCGCCGTATGGCAGGCCGAGGACGGCGCATTTGAAGGTCATCCACATGGAGAGGGCCTTGACCTCATCGACATGCACGGCTGGGTGGAAACGAAGGCCGCCCTTGGTGGGGCCGGGGGCGTCGTTGTGCAACGACCGCCAGCCGCTGAACACCTTGACGGTCCCGTCGTCCATGGTCACGGGGATGGCCACCTCGATGACCCTCAGGGGCTGCTTGAGGAGCTCATACGCGGCAGGCTCGAGTTTCAAGGCATCGCAGGCCTTCTTGATCTGCTGCTGGACGATGATAAACGGGTTCATGGTCTCGCTCATTTGGACAGTTCCCCCCAAATCATCAGTCTGCTGCTAAGTCTATAGGCTGCGTCCCTTACCGCGATGGTCGCGCGACCCGGCGGATTATCTCGTCTCCGGCGGCCAACCCCGCTTCCAGGGCTCGCCGGTTCAAGTCCTCGGTGCCCTTCGGGACGCGGCTCAATACGGCCTGCTCGATGGCCGGTCGGGAGACCACGCCGGTGAGGGCGGTGACGGTTCCGAGAGCGACGATGTTGGCGACGATGTCCCGCTTGAAGGCCTCCCGGGCGATCCCAGTGATGGGTACGGAATAGGCCTTTCCGTCGATCTTCGGGATTTCCTTCACAAATGTTTCGTCGACGATCAACGTCCCGCCCGGGGCCAGGGACGGAGCGTACTTCTCACAGGCCTCCGGGTTCATCGCCAGGAGGATCTGAGGCCTCTGGACCTCCGGGTAATCGATGTTCCCCTCGTCCAGGATGACCTCGGCCTTGGAGGCTCCGCCCCGCGATTCGGGGCCGTAGGATTGGGTCTGGACGGCGTTCTTGCCGTCATAGATGGCCGCCGCTTCGGCCAGGATGATCCCGGCCAGGATGATCCCCTGACCGCCCTCGCCGGACAGCCTGATTTCGACCCGGGCCATCTCACCGCCCCCCCTTCAACCGCTCGGAGAGTCTGGCGTACTCCTCCGTGTACTCGGGGGCCTCGGTCTCGAAGTACTTGCCGATGATGAACTTGCCGGCCATCTCTTCCGGGGACAGGGCGGCCGCCTTCTCCGCCGTCACGGCGTGGGTCCGCTGCCATTCCAGCATGTCCGGGGCGGTCCCGATCTTGTTCCGCCGTCCATAATAGGTGGGACATTGGCTGACCGCCTCGACGAAGGAGAAACCCTTGTGTTTGATGGCCTGCTCGATCAGGCCCGAGAGAGCCCGGGCATAGTAAGCCGCCCCGCGGGCTACGAAAGTCGCCCCGGCCGCCCGGGTCAGGTCACAGAGGTCGAAGTTGCGCTCGATGTTCCCGAAAGGGGCCGTCGTGGCCACTTTGCCGGTCGGCGTCATCGGCGAGCACTGCCCGCTGGTCATCCCGTAGATCTCGTTGTTGAAGCAGACCGTGGTGAGGTCGATATTCCGGCGACAGGCATGAATCAGGTGGTTGCCACCGATGGCCGCCAGGTCACCATCACCGGCGACGACGATCACTCTCAAGTCGGGGCGGGCCAGCTTCAACCCGGTAGCGAAAGCCAGGGCCCGGCCGTGGGTCGTATGCAGGGTGTTGAAATCCAGGTATCCCGGGGCTCGAGAGGCGCAGCCGATGCCCGAGACCACGGCCACCTTATCCTTGTCCAGGCTCAAGCGGTCGATGGCCCGGACGACGGCCCCGAGGACGATCCCGTGGCCGCAGCCGGGACACCAGAGGTGGGGCATGTGGTTGGTCCGGAAGTAGGTCGAGAGGTCGGGCACGGTCAGGCCTCCTCGCTTATCCTGGCGAGGATCTCGTCAGGGGTAAAGAGTTCGGTGTCGACTCGGGCGAAGGGAACCACCCGTGCCGCTCCGTGGAGAGCCCGCTCGACCTCGCGGGAGACCTGGCCAAGGTTCATCTCTGGAACGATGAAGACCCGGCCGGTGTTGGCCGTCTCTTGAATGACCTCGTCGGCGAACGGCCAGATGGTCACCAGGCGGAGGAGCCCGGCCTTGATTCCCCGGGCCCGCGCCTCGCGGACGGCGCTCACGGCCGGCCTGGCCGTGCAGCCATAGGCGACCACGACGACCTCGGCGTCGCTCAGGCTTTCCCGAGCGACCTGGATGATCTCCGATCGCCTGGTCTCGATCTTGGCATTGATCCGCCGGAGGAGGAAATCCGATTCCGCGTGGTCGCCCGTGGGGAACCCATCGAGGCCGTGGAAGAGAGCGGTCACGTGATACCGGTACCCATCCCCGAAGTCGGCCATCGGGGGGATGTAGCCCTCCTGTCCCTCGTCACCGGGGGCCGGGCCATACGCCAGGTACTCATCCGCGTCGACTGTCGGCCGGCGCCGGTCGACGACCTCAATCGAGGCCGGGTCGGGCAACTCGACCTTTTCGCGCATGTGGGCGATGACCTCATCGGACAGCAGGATGACCGGGGTCCGCAGCTTCTCGGCCAAGTTGAAAGCCCTGACCGTCAGGTCAAAGGTCTCCCTGACGGACCAGGGGCTTAGGACCACCGCGGGATGGTCACCGTGGGTCCCCCACCTCGCCGCCATCACATCACCCTGGCCCGGCGAGGTAGGCTGCCCGGTGCTCGGACCGAACCGCTGGACGTCCACGATGACGCACGGGACTTCGGTCACCGCGGCGAAGCCGATGTTCTCTTGCTTCAGGGAGAAGCCCGGCCCGCTGGTGGCGGTCATCGCCTTGCGCCCGCCAAGGGAAGCCCCGATGACCGCGGCCATGCTCCCAATCTCATCCTCCATCTGGATGAACCGGCCGCCGATTCTTGGTAAACGCTCGCTCATCAGCTCGGCGATCTCGGTCGACGGGGTGATCGGGTATCCGGCGTAGAACCGGCACCCGGCGGCGATGGCTCCTTCGACGCAGGCTTCGTTCCCCTGCATCAACCTGATGCGGCTGCGCTCAGGATTCATCCCCGGCACCTCTTTTCTTCGGTCGGGGACTGACCACGGCGGCGTAGTCGGGGCAAAGGTTCTCGCAGAGTCCACAGCGGGTGCATTCGTCCGGGCGGGCCAGGGCGGGAAACCCGGACGGCCCGGTCTCGAGGGCCTTGACCGGGCAGAACCTGACGCAGACTCCGCACTTCTTGCACCATTCTTGGTTGAAGGTCACCGGCAGCGGTTCCACTTTGACCGCCCCGGCGGTCTGGGAAGCCACGGTAATCACTCACCTCGGTTGGATCAATGTATGCGGCGATTAGAGGGCGTCTGGTGGTGTGTCCACAAAGAAATGACCCGGTTTGGCCGGGCCAGGTGAACGAATTTCATATCGATCAGCGGCCGCGGTCGGCGTCGGGTATTCCCAGGGCGCTGGTTCCCGGCTTACGCGCTCGCCGGACTATTCCTTCTTCTCGCCGCCGGTCTCTTGGGCCTCTGCCTTCTTCTCTTCGGCCTTGGCCTCATCCTCATCCTTCTCTTTGGGCCGGTCCGACTTGGGGCCCTCGGTACGGACGTGGTCGACGCCAGCCTTGGCCATCTCGACCTCGACTCTGTCGGCGATCCTCAACTTGACCCGATCATCCTTGACTTCGGTGACGGTCCCGTACATCCCGCCGATGGTCACCACCCGGTCGCCCTTGTGGAGACCGGTCATCATCTGCTGGCGTTTCTTCTGATTGGTCTGCTGAGGCCGGATGATCAGGAAGTAGAACAGGACGACCAAGAGTAACAAGGGGAGAAGGCCTGCGAGTTGCTGACTAGTCATCGCTCGTCTCCTTTCGTGTGCCGGGGCACTCATACTGCCATTCGACGCCCAGGGAAATTCCCCTTCCTAGAAGTCTTCCCCGTGGAGGCGGTAGAATTCAGCCCGGAAAGCCTCGAAGCGACCCGCCTGGACGGCCCCTCTGACCTTACCCATCAGGTCCAGGATGAAGCAAAGATTATGCCAAGTGGTCAGGCGAAGGCCCAGGATCTCATTGGCCTTGAGCAGATGGCGGATATAGGCCCGGCTGTAGTTCCGGCAGACATAGCAGCCGCAGTCCGGGTCGAGGGGGCCGAAGTCTGATGCATAGGCGGCGTCCCTGACGGTCACTCGGCCGCGGGAAGTCATCACCGCTCCGTGCCGGCCCAGCCTGGTCGGAAGGACGCAGTCAAAAAGGTCGATCCCCCGCCTGACCCCTTCCAGAAGGGCGTCTGGTGACCCGACCCCCATTAGGTACCGCGGCCTGTCCTCCGGGAGCAGCGGGACAGTGTAGTCGAGGGCTTCGTACATGACCGGTTTCGGCTCGCCGACGGAGAGGCCGCCGATGGCGTAGCCGGGAAACCCAATGTCCACGGTGGCCCGGGCGCTCCACTCCCGCAGGGGCCGCTCCAGGCCGCCCTGGACGATTCCGAAAAGGGCCTGTCTTCGGGCCCTTTCGCCGGCCTCGCCGGGACTGGCCGCGGCCCGTTCATGGGCCTCCTTGCAGCGGGCCGCCCAACGGGCCGTGCGCTCGGTCGATTGCCGCTGGTACTCGAATTCGGCCGGGTAAGGGATGCATTCGTCGAAGGCCATCATCACATCGGAGCCGAGGGCCTCCTGGATCTCGACGGCCCGCTCCGGACTGAGGAAATGCTCCGAGCCGTCGAGGTGGGAACGGAAGGTGACTCCGTCCTCCTCGATCGTCCGCCGCTGCGACAGGCTGAAGACCTGGTATCCGCCGCTGTCCGTGAGGATCGGGCGGTCCCAGTTCATGAAGGCGTGGAGCCCCCCCGCCCGGCGGATGAGTTCGTGCCCCGGCCGCAGGTATAGGTGGTAGGTGTTGGCCAGGATGATCTCGGCCCCGATCGCCTTCAACTCGTCGGGGGTCATCGCCTTGACCGTCGCCTGGGTGCCCACCGGCATGAAGGCAGGGGTCTGGATCGGTCCGTGAGGTGTCGAGAAGACCCCCGTCCGGGCCGCCGTCCCCACGTCCCTACTACGCACTTCGAAGGTGAAGTGTTCCATGGTCGCTCCTCATAGGATCAGCATGGCGTCCCCGAAGCTGAAGAAGCGGTAGCGCCGGGTGACGGCGTCGGCGTAGGCCCGCATGATCAAATCGCGCCCGGCGAAGGCCGAAACCAGAAGGATCAGGGACGACTTCGGGAGATGGAAATTAGTGACCATGGCGTCGACCGCCCTGAACCGATAACCCGGATAGATGTACTTGTCGGTCATCCCGGCCGCCGGGCGGACCAGGCCATCCTCGGCGGCCACCGTCTCCAGGGTCCGAACGGCGGTCGTCCCCACGGCCACCACTCGCCCGCCGTTCCGCCTGGTCGCGTTGACCAGGTCGGCCGCCTCCGCCCCAAGCTCGAAGTACTCTTCGTGCATCTGGTGCTCCTCGATGACTTCCTCACGGATCGGTCGGAAGGTGCCGAGGCCGATGTGGAGGGTCAAGTAGGCCGTTCCGACGCCCATCCGGCGGCAACCCTCGAGGAGTTCGGGGGTGAAGTGGAGGCCGGCCGTGGGGGCCGCCGACGCCCCCCTGACCGTGGCGTAAACGGTCTGGTAGCGCTCGTCGTCGGCCAGCTCCCGGGTGATGTACGGCGGCAGGGGCACCCGGCCGAGGTGGTCCAGGATCTCCTCAAAGATCCCCTGGTATTCGAACCTGACCAGACGCGCCCCTTCGGCCACCCGGCCTTCGACGACCGCTTCCAGCCTGCCCCCGGCGAAAGAGATCCGGGCTCCCGGTTTCAGCCGTCGCCCCGGCCGGACCAGGGCCTCCCAGCGGTCCCGGTCGAGCCTCCGGAGGAGCAGCAGCTCGGCCGCCCCCCCGGTGGGTACCCGGCGCCCGATCAGCCGGGCCGGGATGACCCGCGTCTGATTGAGCACCAGGCAATCCCCGGACTTCAGGTAACCGGGGAGGTCTCGGAAAATGACGTGTTCGAAACGGCCGCTTTCCCGGTGGACGACCAAGAGCCGCGAGGCATCCCGCGGCTCGACCGGTTCCTGAGCGATCAGTTCGGGGGGCAAGTCATAATCGAATTCCGCTAGTCGCACGCCGACCTATCTGACCTCCACCTTCACGCCCTGGTAGTAATATTGGAGAATCCGCTGGTAATTATACCCTTTCTGGGCCGCCAGGGCTTGGGCGCCGGCTTGCGACATCCCGAGCCCGTGGCCATATCCGCGCCCGTCCACCCGGACGCCGGCCGGCACCAGTCGCCGGTTGATGACCACGCCGGCCGCCAACTTGGCCTGCTTCCCGTCCGCCCCGAGGACGGCCAGGCTGCCGGTAGGCGCCTTGACGGTCACCCCCCCGGCCCCGACGACGACCAACTCGCCCCCCTCGGTCAGTGGTGACGGGGTATCCTCCCAGTGTTCTAACTGGTTGACCAGGGTGTAGAGAGTGCTCCGGAGGTTGAGGATCCGGCGGAAGTCGTTGGCCTTCATCTCGGCCGTGCCAAAGCTGCCGGTCAGCCGGACCGAGGTATAACGGCCAGAGACGCCGCGGGTGCCGGCGGGGGCCGCCGCGTACAGTCGGCCTTTGGCATAGCCACCTTCGTTGACCTTCTTCTCCAGGTCACCGAGGGGGATCTCGGCGGTCCAATCATAGTACTGGTAGCTCTGGTCGAAATCGGGCACCCCACGGAGGTAAGGGGTGGCGGCGCTGAAGACGATCTCCGCGTTCTCGGTATGCCCGCCGGAGGAGGCATGGAAGAGGGCGTCGGCGACCCACCCGTTGTAGGTGATGACCTGGCCGGCAGTGGCTTGGACGGCGGCGTCGGTCCGCGGGTCCTCCCCGTCGATCCCCCCGAAGACCTGGGAGTCGACCGTGGCCAGGAGATCGAAGGCCTGGTCCGAAGAACCGCCCGAGGACATCTGGTAAAGGGCGTAACTGCGGGCCGCCACGGCCTGGGCTTTCAGCGCTTCCGGGGCCCAACTGGCCGGCATCTCCCGGGGGACGACCCCGCGAAGGTAATCCTCCAGGGGCAGTTGATCGACGGCCGTCAGCCCCTTGGCGCTGAGGCTGATCCGGAACTCGCCGCGATACGACGGGCCGTCGTCGAGCCGCATGAAGGCCACCGGCTGGGGGGCCGTCCCGGCCGGAGAGCCAGGCGGGATCTGAGGCACCGGGGCGACCTGGACGGGACCGGCGAATGAGCCGAAAGCGCCGGCGCGAATCACCCCGCCGGTCACCGTGAACTCGACCTCCCCCAAAGGCAGGGCCGCAACGACCTGCCCCGTGGCTAGGTTGACGACCTGGAAAGGCCCGGTGCAGCTGAGCTTGACCGAGGGGCGGTCAACGACCAGGCCGACCCGGATGGTGGGGTTGGACCCGACCGGTTGGCCGACGGGTGTGGTCCCCGGCCCGGGCGGCGGGGTCGTCGGCTCGTTGCCGGTCTGAGCCCAGGCGCTCGGGCCGAGGCTGACCAGGATGAGGATCAGGGACAAGGCGATGAGGCCGGCGAACCTCAGGCGAGAAGGCGGTCTGATCAAAGGGCTCTCCTTCCGGCTTTTCGACGTGACCCCCGACGAAGGGCCAGGTTTCGACGGCCCGACCGTCTTCTTCGACCAGGGCACCGCCATTCCCTGCCGCTTAGGTCCACGCCGCCCAACTCCACTTCCCCCGGACGCGCGCATGGCAAAGGCCGCGCCCACCGGCGCGGCCCCATCAGCCAACGGGCTAGTGCATTTTGACCTCGTGCTTGTGCCCTTTGCCCTTGTCCCCGGAATCGGATTGGGCCGGCCTCCCGCCGTCCCAGCCCTTCTCCAAAATTGAAGAGCCAAAGGAGCCCTTGGGCTCATTTGGCCTCGAGTTCTCAGCGATGCTGCCGGGCGAAGCGGTCAGGGCCGCCCCCTGGCCTGGTTCGAGCTGACCGGAGCCGGTTCCGGGCCCCGCTCGGCTCGAGTCCCCCGGACTGGCGGTGCCGGTGCCCTTGTCGTCCGACCCCTGTCCGCCCGGTTTTTCCCGGTCGTTGCCACCGTTGCCATCTTTGCCCGTGTCGTCCTTGGTGCCGGCGCCCTTATCGCCAGCTTGTTGGACGTCGTCGCCGGGCTTGGAGTCCTTGCCCTGGCCCTCCGTGCTCATCACGCCGGCCCCGTTCTGGCCGCCGGAGCCCTGGCCGCCGGAACCCTGGCCGCCCGTCTCCGCCCGCTCGCTGTCCCGCTCCTTCTTCTCCTTCTCCAATTTGCCCTTGTACTTCTCCGACAGTTTGTTGAAGTCTTTTTCGGTGTGAGCCCTCCCGACGATCTCGCCGACCTGGCCGCCCGCTTCCCGGATCGCCCGGCCGACGCCCTTCTCCAGGTCGTAAACCTTCAGGGGCAGCCCGGCGTCGGATGCGACGAGGTAGATGGCGTACTTACCGACGGACAGACCTTGTTCCTTGGCCAATTCGCGGGTGGCTTCGTCGGTGACGATCGTCTGGACCACCACGCCCAGTTCCTTCTGGCTCAGGAAGGACTCGGCGCCGGCCGCAGCCTCTTCGAGCGCCTTGTTGAAGGACTGGGGCAACGCCGCTCCGGGCTTGACCGGCACCGCGGCCACGATGACCAGGTTGTTCTGATCGGTCATGAAGCCGGCCTTGATGGCCGCCTCGGCCAGCTTCTTAAGGGCTTCGTCGAGTCTCATCCGGACCACGCTGGTCTGGGCCAGGACGGCGGCTCCGTCGTCGTTGGTCGGCGCGGCCGATACCACCCCGCCGCGCGCGTCTACGCCAAGGTCCATCCCGGGATTGATGTCGACGCTGACGTAGGCCAGGGCCGGCAAGGGCCGATTAGCATAGATGAAGGCGCCGGGAGCCATCAGGACCAGAGCCAGCACGGCGGCCGCGGCGACCAGGCGGAGGCGGGTCCAGGCGAAGGCCGGCCGACGCGCGGGGACCGCCCCAAGGCCCATCCTGGGCCTCTCCTGCTCACGGACAGCGCCGGACACCGTCACCTCGGCCTCGCCGAAGGTCACCTCTTGCCCTACGGACCATCCCGCCTCCGGAACCCGAACCCTGACGAACCGGCCCCCCGGCGTCAGCAGAACGGCCTTCCTCCCGGCTACCTCCAGGACGACCCCTCGATCGGCGGTCACTCGACTCGCCCCTCTCCCGCCCGACCTCTCGGGACCGGACGTCTCCTCGTGCGGCGTATTCACCAGCGAACGTACTCCTTCATGTATGGCAGGTCTTCCGACAGGATCAGGGCCAGGGCGATGATGTACTTGCGCTGTCGCTCCAGGGTCTTGCGGCTGACCCGGACCTCCTCGGCCAGGTTCTTCAAGGGCAACTCACGCCTTAGGCGCAGGTAAGCAAGGTATTCGGGGTTTCCGGCGACGACCCGCGCCGCCTCCTTCGCGTTCTGGCGGGCGTCCTCGTGGCGAGGGCACACCTCGGCCAGCTCAACAAGGGAAATCCCGTACTCCTCGAGGATCTCTCCGTAGCGCAAGACTTCCTCCCGGCGTTCCTCGGCCTCCTGGTTCTCCGAATGAGCCCGAATGGCCTGATCCCGCTCGATGGGGTTGAGGACATTGCCTTCCTCGTCCTCTTCCTCCAGGCTGGTCAGGGGAATCTCGCGCCGGCCCGACTCCTTGCGGTAGTGATCAACCAACCGCCGTTTGATGACTGTCTCGGAGAAGGCCAGGAACGATATCCCACGCGTCCCATCGAAAGCATCGATGGCCTCGTTGAAGGCCCCCAGGGCGATGCTTGCCTCGTCGTCCGCGCCAAGGCGGATGTAGCGACCACAAACCCGGGCCGCAACTCGCAGGGCGAACGGGGTGAACCCGCGGATCAGGTCCTCGCGGGCCTGTGCGTTTCCATGCTTGGCCTCATCGACCAGGAATTCCGGTTTTGCCTGAGGTTTGATGGGTTTTTCTTTCTGTCCGAAAAGAAAACCCACTCTTCCACCCCATTCACGGTACAGGATTTCGAGGCTTTCGGCGCCTTTCTGGGGGCCGGGCGCGGTTCCCCGGCGCGCCCCAGCGGCTCTTGCCCATCACCGCCGCCGAAAGACCAGGTTGAGCAGGATAGTCAGGACGGTCGACAAGAGGAGCATGGTGACCACCGGGAAGTAGAAGGTGAAATTGCCCCGGCGGATCAGGATGTCGCCCGGCAGGCGCCCCAGGCCCAGGTGCCGGCCGCCGAGGAGGAAACCGGCGCCGGCCAGGGTGGTGACGACCCCGATGATGATCATGACCCGCCCGAAGCCTTCAAACGGGGTTTGACCCGGCATCTCGCCTATCCCCCCAGACAGCGTTCCTTCTCGCTGAAGACGCAGCCACAGTAGTTCTGACGGTACAGCCCGTGCTCGACCGCCAGCCGCCGGCCTTCCCGCCAGCCCGGTCGGAAGTCCTGATAAAGGAAGCGAACCCCGTATCGCTCACCGGCCCGCTCTCCTTCCTCCCGGATGACCGCGTGGTCCTGATGCGGGCTGACCAGGAGGGTGGTGGTAAAGGCATTGAACCCGCCGGCGGCGGCCTCGGCCGCCGCCCGGTCCAGGCGATAGCGATAGCAGGCCCGGCAGCGGGCCGGTTTGGCTGGATTCTCGACCGCCGCCTTCAGGTATCCGGCCAGGTCATAGTCGCCGGGGGGAAGCAAACGAAGGCCGCTCTGGCCGGCATACTGCCAAAGGGTCGCCAGGCGGCGCTGGTACTCTGAATAGGGGTGGATGTTGGGGTTGAAGAAGTAGCCGGCAACCTCATGCCCCTCGTCCTTGAGGGCCTGGTGCGGGTATGTCGCGCATGGCCCGCAGCAAACGTGCAGCAAGACGGGCAATCGGGTCCCTCCTTAGAGCAACCTGCCCTGACCGGCTCCAGACCCGCCTGAGTCTTCCGGCCCTTCTCCCTCCGGCCGGCCGGGCCCCCCGGAGGCGACCGGTCCGCCGGGCCCGGTTCGTCCGGGCGTACCGTCTTGGACGGCTTGGGTCCTCTCGGGGGGACGAAGTCCGAGGTACTGGTAGCCCGAACGGGTGACAACGCGTCCGCGCGGGGTCCGTTGCAGGAAACCGATCTGGATCAAGAAGGGCTCATAGAAGTCTTCGATGGTTTCGACCTCTTCGCTTAGCCCGGCGGCCAGCGACTCCACTCCCACCGGGCCGCCGTCGAACTTCTCGACAATCGCCGCAATGAGGTTCTTGTCGGTCCGGTCGAGGCCGAGGGAGTCGATGCCCAGAAGGTCCAGCCCCTCCCCGGCGATCTGCCTGTCGATGACCCCGTCCCCGCGGACCTGAGCATAGTCGCGGACGCGCTTAAGGACCCGGTTGGCGACCCGGGGTGTGCCCCGTGATCGCCGGGCGATTTCCGCCGCTCCCTCCCCGTCGATCTCGACCCCGAGGATGGAAGCCGATCGGCGGACGATGTTCTCAAGTTCCTCGACGGAGTAGAATTCCAGCCGACTCAGGACCCCAAACCGGTCTCGCATCGGGGAGGTCAACATGCCGGCCCGGGTGGTCGCCCCGACCAGGGTGAAGCGGGGCAGGTCCAACCTCAGCGTCCGGGCGCTGGGGCCCTTGCCGATGACGATGTCGAGGGCGAAGTCCTCCATCGCCGGGTAGAGGATCTCCTCCACGGTCCGGTTCAGGCGGTGAACCTCGTCGATGAAAAGAACGTCCCGGTCGGCCAGGTTGGTCAGGATGGCGGCCAGATCCCCCGGCCGTTCGATGGCCGGCCCGGAGGTGATCCGGAGGTTGACCCCCAGCTCGTTGGCGATGACGTGGGCCAGGGTGGTCTTGCCGAGTCCCGGCGGTCCGTAGAGGAGGACGTGGTCGAGGGGCTCCCCGCGATCCTTGGCCGCCTGGATGAAGATGCCGAGGCGCTCCTTGACCGTTTCCTGGCCGGGAAACTCGGCCATCGTCCGGGGCCTGAGGGTGAGGGCCAGCCCGCCGTCTTCCGGCCGCGGCCGGGGAGTCATGATGCGCTGCTCTTCTTCTGCCACGATCAGGCCTCCTTAGCCCGGGCGACCAGGCGCAGAGCCAGGCGCACGAGCTCCTCGGGGCGACTCCCGGCGGACTGCCGGGCCGCCCGCTCCACCGCTTGGCCCGCCTCGAGCCGGCCGTATCCCAGGGCGACCAGGGCCTCCATGGCCTCGGCCCGGGAGTCGGCGGCTCTCGGCTCGATGACCTCGGGCGGACGGGTCTTCTCGATGAACGAGCCGACCTTGTCCTTGAGGTCGAGGATGATCCGCTGGGCGGTCTTCTTGCCCACCCCGGGGAGGCCCTTGAGGACCTCCTCATCCTGGAAGGCCACGGCCCGAAGGAAATCGCCGGGGGTGATCCCCGACAACACCCCGACGGCCACCTTGGGGCCGACCCCGGTGACGGTGAGGAGGAGGTCGAAGGTCTCCAACTCCTCGCGGGTGGCGAAGCCGTAGAGGACCAGGGCATCCTCGCGGACGTGGAGGTGGGTATGGAGGAGGACTTCGGCCCCGGCGCCGGGTAGGCGCGAACGAGTAGAGACGGGGACCTGGACTCGGAACCCGACCCCGCCGGTCTCGACGATGACCCAATCCTGTTCGACGTGGGCGAGGACGCCCCGCAAGAGGGCGATCAACGGCCTTCCCTCCTCTGACCGGCTCCGCTCACCGGGCCGCCCCGGACGGCCGCCGCCAGGCCGCTATGAAGGGCGCAGATGGCGATGGCCAGGGCATCGGCGGCGTCATCCGGGCGCGGGATCTCGGACAGGCCCAGGATGACCCGGACCATGTTTTGGACCTGCTGCTTATCGGCCCGGCCGTAGCCGACCACGGCCTGCTTGACCAGCATCGGGTTGTACTCCTCGACCGGCAGGCCCGCCCGGTGGGCGGCCAGCAGGACGATTCCGCGGGCCTCGCCGACCGACAGAGCCGTGGTCACGTTACGGTTGAAGAACAGCTCCTCGATGGCCAGACGATCGGGCCGGTGCCGGTCGATCAGCCCGTTGATCTCGTCGTACAGAGACGACAGGCGTTCCCCGCGCGGGCGGCCGGCGGAGGTCCGCAGGCAACCGTACTCGAGGGCCTTGACCTTCTGATTCTCTTCTTCGACGACTCCGAAGCCCATCAGGGACGTGCCGGGGTCGATACCCAGGACGATCAAGGAGCGCCCGCCCTTCCCGCCCGGACCATTTTTCCTCAGGTTTGCCAGGCGTTCTTGGTTATTCCACGTCCGGGCGAGCTTTCCCTTTTCTGGTCGATCGAGGCTTGACTGGCAAAACATAACCGCCGCAAGGATTTGCGGCGGCTGTCCGACAGGCCGTAAGGTCGGTAAGGCCGCAGCGCCGTCGGCCTGGCGCCCGGCCGGTGAGGCCCGGACGGCGGGGACCGGGTTCAGTCCCCCAACCCCTCCAGCAGCTCGGCCACGCCGTCGTCGCCCTCGACGGTGACCCCCTGGGACAGTCGGTCGCGGTCGGCCTGGCGGAGGCCCTCGACCTCGAGGACGATGAACTCCTTGAACATCAACTTGGGCGGCCGCCCGTAGTAGATGTTGACCCGATCACCTTCCAGCTTGACATAGCGGAAGCGCTCCATATCCGGGCACAACCCGTCGATCGACCTCGTCAGCTGGGCCTTCCCCTTCTCGAAGGTGGCCACGGTCCATTCGGGGTAGAGGTTGCGGATCCCCTCCAGGTTCAGTCCGATCATCTCCTGGGGCGGCGGACCGGTATCGATGACGGTGTCCCCACACTGCCGGTAGGTGGTGCTGAAGATGACCACCCAGTCCCCGCCGACCAGGACCCGCTCCGACGGGCCGACCGGCGTGTTCTGACCGCCCGGGACTCGCCCCAGCAGCCTGGGCAGCAGGCGACCAGGGCTGGGTAGGCCGGTGACCAGGGCCAAGACCATCCCGACGACCAGGGACGCCGCGAAGACGGCCGCCAGGAGTTTCCACGGCCATTTTCTCAAGCGAGCTCTCCCCCTTCGAGGGTCACTGACCCTCTCCTGGCTATGATTGCCAGCGGGGGGGCGGTCTATGCGCCCGCTTGCCCGGCGTTCGGCGGCCGTACGGGTCTCGGGTCGAGACAATAAGGGCCGGTTCAGCCCAAGGCTGACCGACCCTGCCATGACCTTCTGTTCCGATGATCCGTCGGCCGCCGCCCGGCCTGATCCTGGCCCTAGCCCTTGACCTCCAGGTTGGCGTGGACCTGCTGAACGTCGTCGTGCTCTTCGAGGAGGTCAAGGAGCCGCATGGCCTGGTCGGCCTTGTCCCCACTGAGCTCGGTATTGGTCGTGGGAACGTAGGTCAACTCGGCCTCGGCCGTCTTGATTCCCCGCTTGACCAGGTTCGACCGGACCTTCTCGAGTTGCTCCGGGACGGTGTAGATGACGTACTGGTCCTCTTCCTTCTGGAAGTCCTCGCCTCCAGCGTCCAAGCTGAGCATCATCAGGTCGTCCTCGGAGAGCTTGACGTCCTCCAGGTTGACCAGAATCTGCCCCCGCCGCTTGAACATCCAGGCGACGCAGCCGGTTGCCCCGAGGCTGCCCCCGTTCCGGTCGAAGATGTGGCGAATCTCAGCCGCCGTGCGATTCCGGTTATCGGTCATCACTTCCAGCATGACCGCCACGCCGGCCGGTCCGTAGCCCTCGTAGACGACCTCTTCGAAGTGGTCGGCCTCGCCGGCGCCGCTGCCGCGCTGGATGGCCCGCTGGATGTTCTCCCCCGGCATGTTGGCCGCCTTGGCCTTATCGATGACCATCTTCAGTCGGAAGTTGCCGTCGGGGTTGGGCCCTCCCTCGCGCGCCGCGATGATCAGCTCCCGGGCGATCTTGCTGAAGACCTTCCCCCGGGCCGCGTCGACCCTGGCCTTCTGTCTCTTGGTGGTGGCCCACTTGGAATGGCCTGACAAGCGTCTCTCCCCCTACGAGCTGATTGACGTAAGACCCGAGTCTAATTCTAGCACATCTCTGGCTCCCCTGGCAAAAGTGGAAAAGGGCGCCCGGACGGGCGCCTACCCATCGGCGCCATGAAGCGCCCCTGGGTTCGTTCCACCTCTAGACCATGGCAATCGGGGGCAGCCGGCGCTTGTGCTCACTCCCGGTCATCCGGGACCGGATCTTGGCGACCACGTCGGCGGGTCCATTCCCGGTCAGGAGGAACTCATCGAGCTGGGCATAGGTCAGGCCCATCTCCCCCTCGTCGGTCTGCCCCGGCCAAAGGCCGGCGGTCGGCGGCTTATCGACGACCCTGACCGGCACGCCGAGTTCCCTGGCGACCTCGCGGACCTCGGCCTTGACCAGGTTGCCCAGGGGAAGCAGGTCCACTCCTCCGTCGCCGTACTTGGTGAAGTAGCCCATCGCCAGCTCACTGCGGTTCCCCGTGCCGATCACCAGGTAGCCCCGGAGATTGGCGTGGTAATAGACGGTCATCATTCGCAGCCTGGGCTTGATGTTGGCCAGGGCGAGGGCCTCGGACGAACCCCCGGGCGGTGGCGGTCCTTCGGCCATCCCGAGGACCTCGATGAAGCGGTCATAGATGGGGCTCAGGTCGACGGTCTTGATCGGGACCCCGAGCGCTGAAGCGACCAGAAGGGCATCCTCCTGGTCGACGGGTTGGCTGTGGCAAGGCATGATGAGGCCGAGGCAGCCGTCGGGAAAGGCGCGCCGACAAAGGCCGGCCACGACCGCCGAGTCGATCCCCCCGGACAGGCCGAAGGCGCAGCCCTTGCCGCCGGCCGCCGTGACCTGGTCCCTGATCCATCGGACCAGGCGGTCGACCCGTCCGGCGACGTCAGTCATCGGTGTCACGACGATCCGCCCTTTCGTGTCCCCTTCAGAGTCTCGTTCATGCTCCCCGTGCGGTATCCCCCGAGGTCCATCGTCACGTAGGTGAACCCGAGCTCCTTCAAGCGGGCGGCGACCCGCTCACGAGCCTCGACGAGCCGGGCCATATCACCGGGCGCGACTTCGATTCGGGCCACGTCTCCGTGATTCCTCACCCGGAG
This sequence comes from Bacillota bacterium, assembly GCA_036504675.1. Lineage (NCBI taxonomy): Bacteria > Bacillati > Bacillota > Bacillota bacterium. The sequence continues at coordinate 56,846 of DASXUT010000144.1, forward strand.
TTGCCCCAGACCCAGCTGATGGAGGAACTGTTCCGCTCCGGCCACCCGCTTGAGTTCCGGTCGGGTGATCCGCCGCCCGTACGGGAAACGCGAAGCGAGGCAGGCCAGGGCCGGCTTGTCCCAGGTGGGCAGGGCGTGGGCGCGCGACAAGGCCCGGATGTCGGCCTTGCCAAGCCCGGCCTCCAAGAGCGGACTTCTGACCCCCAACTCCGCCGCCGCCTGGCGGCCCGGCCGGTGATCGGACAGATCGTCGGCGTTGGTACCGTCGAGGACCGACCCGAGCCCCTTCGTCCGAGCGATCTCGGCCAACTTCCCAAAGAGCTCTTGCTTGCAGTAGTAGCAGCGGTTTGACGGGTTGACGGCGAACTCCTCGTTCTCGAGTTCCGCCGTCTCGATGAGCTCGAACCGCACCCCGAAGGCGGTGGCCAGGTCCCGGGCGGCGACGATCTCCTCAGGGAAATAGGTCTCCGATGAGGCGGTGACCGCCAGGACCCGTTCTCCGAGGGCTTCTTTGGCCTCCCAGAGCAGGAGGGTGCTATCGACACCGCCGGAGAAGGCCACCACCGCCCCGCCCAGCCCGGCCAGGACCTCGCGGAGATGGGCCTCCTTCTCGGCCAGCTCCGGCCCGATCGACTGGCCGGCGTTCACGACGGTGGGCTGGCCCAAGCGAAACGCACCTACCCTCTCAACCACAAGTATTCCCGCCGCAACAGCCGCCGTGGCCGGCGTGGGGCGGGGGCTCGGCCGGGGCCTCTCCCGACTGGGCCCCGTCTTTCAAGACCAGCAGACGGAAGCACGGCCCTTCGGGGGTGATCCTAACCACCAGGTGGCCGGCCCCCTTCAGGCTCCTGGGGACATCGCGAACCGGCTGCCCGTCGTCAAGGAGCACCGAAAGATACCCCCCGCTGGGGATATCCTCCAAGGCCAGCATGGTGTGGATAAAAGTATAAGGGCAGAACTCGCCGCGCAGGTCGAGTTGGGGAACCTCACGATTATCTTGGTCCATTCTCCGGACTCCCTTCAACGATCAGCGACGCCTCCTCCACCCGGCCGTCGACGATGTGGAAGGCCCTGACCGCCGGCTCCCCTCGGAGGGAGACGATCACCTGAAAGGCCTCCGGGTAGTAAGCCAGCCGGACATCCTTCGGCGAGGGTCTGGCGTCGCTGGTCGGGTGGGAGTGGTAGATGGCGGTCAGCTCCAGGCCGTCCCGCTCCATCTCCTGCATCACTCGGAACTGGTCCTCCGGGTCGACTCGGTAGTCGAAGGGGCTTCCCTCGACGTTCCTCACCTTGCAGACCCGGGTGACCCGGCCGCCGAGACCGACCAGGAGCCCGCAGGCCTCGTTCGGCCGCTCGTCCAGGCAGTGGACGATGATCTCACGCATTTGTCCCGCCGACAGGCGGAGCGCCGCAGAATGCTTCATAATCGATCAATCCCTTGATGGTCGGGTGGTCTCCGCAGACCGCGCAACCGAGGTCGCTCCGCAGCCGGACTTCGTCGAACCGCATTGACAGGCCGTCGAAGAGGAGCAGGCGGCCGGCCAGGGTCTGTCCGGCTCCCGTCAGGAGCTTGAGCGTCTCCAGCGCCTGGATGGTGCCGATGATCCCGGGCACGGGTCCGAGGACGCCGGCTTCCTGGCAGCTGGGGACCGTGCCGGGAGCCGGTGGGGACGGATAAAGGCAACGGTAGCAGGGGCCCGCCCCCGGGATGAAGGTGCTGGCCTGCCCCTCGAAACGGAGGACACTGCCGTGGACGAAGGGCCGCTTGGTCAACACGCAGGCGTCGTTGATCAGGTATCGGGTGGTGAAATTGTCGGTAGCGTCGACGATGACATCGTACCCGGCGAACAGCTCGAGGGCGTTGGCGCTCGTCAGACGGCCGTCGTGGGCGACCACCTCGATGTCCGGGTTCAGCCGGTCGAGCTTCTCTTTGGCCGACTCGACCTTCAATCGCCCGACGTCAGGCGTGTGGTGGATGATCTGCCGCCCAAGGTTGGAGAGGTCGACCGTGTCGCCGTCGATGATCCCGAGGCGGCCGACCCCGGCCGCGGCCAGGTAGCAGGCGGCCGGTGAGCCGAGCCCGCCGGTGCCGACGATCAGGACCCGACCGGCGGCGATCTTCCGCTGGCCGGCCGGACCGATCTCAGGCAGCAGCATGTGCCGCGAATAGCGCTTGATCTGATCGGAGCTGAGACCGCCCCGACCTGGAGAACGTGTTCCTTGCTCTCCCATTGGTGGCCCTCCCTCCTTGGGCTTTTCCGCCTCAATCCTAACCGTCCGCGAACGGGCTGTCAACCGAACCGCGGCCGGGGAGCCCCGCCGGCGATGGCCGGGATGATCGAGACCTCATCGCCGTCCTTCAGCAGGGTGGTGAGACCGTCGGCGAAACGGACATCCTCCTGGTTGACGTAGATGTTGATGAACCGACGGATGTTCCCGCCCTCGTCGAGGAGCTTCCCGGCAAAGCCGGGGTAGTCCTGGTCGAGCTGGCGGATGAGTCCGCCGACGGTCCCGGCCTCCACCGAAAGCTCGGCCGAGTTCCCGGCCATCCGGCGCAGCGGGGTCGGGATTCGTACTTTGCAGCTCAAGGTCAAGCCCCCTCCTTTTGGCGCAGGGTCTTCTCGAACTCCTCGAAGCGCGGCTCAATGGCCCCGGGAGCGCCGGCCAGGCAGCCGTCGATGGCCTCCACCGTCTTCAGACCGTTGCCGGTGATGTAGGCCACGGTCACTCCCTCCACGTCCAGCCGCCCTTGCTCGGCCAGTTTCCGCAGGACGGCCACGGTCACTCCGCCGGCCGTCTCGGTGAAGACCCCCTCGGTCCGAGCCAGGAGCCGCATGCCGTCGACAATCTGGTCGTCGCTCACGTCGTCGATGTACCCGCCGGTCCTTCTCACCGTGCGCAGGGCGTACTCGCCGTCGGCCGGACTGCCGATGGCCAGGGACTTGGCGATGGTCGCCGGCTTGACCGGACTGACCACCTCGGCCCCGGCCTTGAAGGCCCGGGCCACCGGGGCGCACCCGGTCGCCTGGGCGCCATAGACCCTCGGTTCCTTCCCCTCGACCAGCCCCAGCTTGAGGAGTTCACGGAAGCCCTTGTTGATCTTGGTCAGGACCGAACCGCCGGCGATCGGCGAGACGACCTGATCCGGGATCTTCCAGCCGAGTTGCTCGGCGGTCTCGTAGGCCAGGGTCTTCGAGCCTTCGGAGTAGAAGGCCCGGAGGTTGATGTTGACGAAGGCCCACCCGTAGCGGTCGGCGACTTCGCTGGCCAACCGGTTGACTTCATCGTAGTTGCCCCTGACCGTGACCAGGTTGGGCTGGTAGATCAAGGTCCCCAGGACCTTCCCCACCTCGAGCCCAGCCGGGATGAAGACATAGCACTTCAAACCGGCCCGCGCGGCGTGGGCGGCGACCGAATTGGCCAGGTTGCCCGTGGAGGCGCAGGCGACGGTGTCGAAACCGAACTCGATGGCCTTGGAGACGGCCACGCTGACGACCCGGTCCTTGAAGGAGTAGGTCGGGTTGACCGAGTCATTCTTCAGGTAGAGGTTCCTCAGACCGAGTTCCCGCCCGAGGTTCTCGGCCCTCAGCAGCGGGGTGAAGCCGGTCCCCAGGTCGATCACCCGCTGGCCGTCAACGGGCAGGAGTGACCGGTACCGCCACATCGACGGCGGCCCGCTCTCGATGGAGAAGCGACTGACGGCCGCCCTCAGGGCGTCATAATCGTAGTCGACCTCGAGCGGTCCAAAACACTCGGAGCAAATGCTGATCGGGCCGACCGGGTAGGTCTGGCCGCATTCGCGGCACCTCAGCCCTTTGACGTAAGACACGCCGAACCCCCCCTTAGAAAAATCAAAGACCTCTTCCGGACGGAAGAGGTCGAAATGACCAAAGCCACGAAGGGCGCGGTCGGATCGCCTCCTCTCATCTTTCAGGACGCCGCCACTAGGCGTTCCTGTCGGAGTTGGCACCTTTTCCCCGCCGCCCGGCCTGATGGAAGCCGGGGGCTGCGGACGGTTGCCGAGGCTTCATCGGGCCGTTCCCTTCGCCTCTCTGGATAAGGGAGCAATTGCTGCTATTTGGTTGTTGGAACCTATATTAGCACCCCCAGGGGGTATCGTCAAGAGTCAAGTTTGGTTCGGTGTTGTTGGACTGTGATATTGTCACCCTTAAGTGGGACTGAGAGAATGTCACCATGAGAGGGGACATTTTTTCTTTGAGCGACAAGGAAGTGATCCGGCTTTACGAGATAAGGCAGGCGGTTGAGGGCCTCAAGACGG